>NZ_JAERVL010000005.1 GCF_016745835.1 Caldalkalibacillus salinus
ACCCCGTAATTTTAACCGAGACAACCTCACCCAACAATGCCACCACAAGATGACCCTCACCGAGATCAAACTCAAAGTCCTCCAAGTCACCTACGCTTTACTTCAGGACGACATATATACTAAGCAGGAAGCAGCCCAAGAGCTCATAGATGTTATTCAAAGGCTAGAGGTAGAGGAACAATTTATTGAAAGTGATCCCACAAGCTTATCCCACCACGACATATACCCGGACTAATCATATCTTTTAATATGGAGCGGACTCATGTTATCAACACTGTCTAAAGAAGAACTGTTAGAAGTGTATAAGAAGGCGCTTGAACTAAAGTTAGAGCGAGCGTTTATCACACTATTAGAAGAAGAGATACATCGGAGAGCGTTACAAGAGAAGGATAGCGACATAAGAGATTAACAGCATTTTAGCAAATAATACCCCACAAGTCCCACGTATCAATTGAACTGTATGGCCACAGAACAGAGCAAGTATAGGTGACAGAATTGTATCAGTCATAATGTCCGTTATTTTTTATAAATAAATGCACCACCCATGAGCATAAGCTACCAAAAAGAGGAATTTAGGCCGACCGAGTCGAAGAGGTATAAGGTGTAAAGTATGACTGAACGCCATAATGATGATGAAGGTGGTGTGTGCTCATGCGTAAGAAAAACCCGAAACTGCCATTAACACAGGCAGAGC
Source organism: Caldalkalibacillus salinus (assembly GCF_016745835.1). Lineage (NCBI taxonomy): Bacteria > Bacillati > Bacillota > Bacilli > Caryophanales > Bacillaceae > Caldalkalibacillus > Caldalkalibacillus salinus. Next base: position 695 of record NZ_JAERVL010000005.1, read on the forward strand.
GAAGAAACTTGAGACGGATGAAGGTCAAAGTGAGCGAGGTCAGTCAGTTCAGTTTAGATGAGTTAAGTTATATCTTAGATACGACACCAGAACGAGCGCGGGAGATCAAGGGATTGGCCACGTTTCAACAGATCCCTTCCATCGGGCATGAGCTTGCAGATAAGCTCGTGACTCACTTGGGACTTTATGATTTAGAGCAAATCAAGGATCAGGAGTGGACTGAGCTATGCCAGTCGTTAGAGCTTAAGCTCGGGTGCTGGACGGACCCGTGCGTGGAGGATCAGATCATGTGTGTCATCCATCACGCCAATCACCCTGGCAGTGATAAGCAATGGTTTGATTTTACCGAGGAAAGAAAAGCGTACCGTGAAGCCCATGGCTATCCTCAATCTAGACCGAAGACGGCTTGGTATGAGAAGGTTTGAACGAAGGTTTAGCACTTTATGACGTAAAGGCTTCGACTAACACGACCAACATCACCTTCCATTCTGACCTGTTACTCGTAAAAAATTAATTTGAACGCTTCATCATAAGATACTTATAGGCATCATCATCTTGAAAAATGATTAGTTAGCGGAGGTGCAAAAAGTGTTGAAAGCAAGGTACGTGATACAATCCAAGGTCATACGTTGGTTTTCTACATACTTCCCTCAAGCATATAAGAAATATTCCCTTAAGGCCGCACTGGAGAAATCGGAGCGGCCTGAATCCGCGTTGGCAAAATCCATTAAGGAAGCCAAGGTCGCATTGTTAACGAGCAGTGGTGTGCATCTACGTTCTGATCAACCGTTTGAAATGGAGTCAGATGGGGATTACACGTATCGGACGATTCCCTCCGGTACGTCCGATGAAGCTTTAACGGCCACGCATTTATACTATGATACGGATACAGCCAAGAAAGATATCTCTATTGTGTTTCCACTCCAAGCGCTAAAAGCGATACATCAAGCAGGTGAGGTGGGAGAGGTATCGGATAGCCATATCGGTGTCTATGGTGGCACGATAAAGCCTGAGCCGCATGAACAAACGGCGAAGGAAGTGGCTCAGATCTTGAAGGAGCGAGAGGTTGATGTGCTACTCCTCACGCCTGGCTGAGGCGCTTGCCATACGGTATTAGGGCTGTACGCCCGACAAGCAGAAGAAGCGGGGATGACGACGGTTATGCTGACCCAAATCCCGGAAATAGGGAAAAAGCTCCAAATTCCACGTACCCTCCATGTCCCTTTCCGTATCGGTCGTCCCTGTGGTGAGCCGTTCGACATGGAGACAAGAGAACACGTTGTCAAAAAAATGCTGGCACTAGCCTCAACACCATCCGGGACACATGCCACCTATGTCACTGAATAGCCTCATACCCATTAGAGCCCCTTGCCAAAAGGAAAATCCCATCCCATTAAGCGATTTTATAGATTTATAGATATTATGAGTAAAGATAGTAAGGATTAAATTATCCCTACTATCTTCTTTTATCTTAAATTTTAAATAAACACTATTTGTCTCAACCTTTCCCCATTAAACCAAAATTCGGACAATCACGGATCTGAGGCAGTATAAAGTGTTCGATGCTATATTTTTATTGGATGGACTAACTTTTTCTGTAGCATCTTTTCGAAGGAGCTTATGTCGAGTTGTAAATACTAATTATTTTTAATGACTCTCACGCCTGCAATCGTCAACATAATACCTTGGAAGGATAATATCTGTAGTGCTCCACTGATTAGCATTAAGATTCCAGCTTTTTTGGGGTTACTTTTCTTTAGTTTGAACGTACCAACTAATCCAATAATAGAAACAACCAAAAGGAACGCCCCAGTAAGTAATATTAGAACCAATACTGTAAAATCATCAGCGTGTGTTTGTGTCCTATTAAATAAATAGGCGTAAGTCGGCATAATGGTTATAAATAAGGAAAAAACCAAACCAACACAGCTTCCTATTAAACCTAAAATAAATTCTTTTTTGTGTGCCATGTTTTTTTACCCCCTTTTTTGTCACATCTTCGAAGATATCATGAACAGTAAAAGAAATGAACACCTCTAGCGGTGGTAACATTTTGAATAAAAAGGCTCTGTTAAAGTTAGTTGTTGATATTTGCTTAAATCGAACTAATGTTCTATAATGAGCTCATCATATGTGAGTTGGTGATGACTGTGAGAGCAACAGATATCCTTAAAGCCATTCAAAAACTTAATCCAGCGGAAATACATCGGTTACGGGAATATTTAATCGATGCTCTTACTGCCTCGTCGTCCACAGGAATGGTACTGGAAGAAATCTCGGAAAAACTTTCCACTGAGAATGTATTATGTACCGATGCTTGGCGTGCCTTTAAAACCTATGCCACTGAAAAAGATATATCCATTTACCAGTTTATATCTGACGGTAAAATTCGCACCAAGGGTCTATATCACATCCAGAACGTCAACAACTACCACCGAAGACTGAAAGGTTGGATACAGCGCTTTAACGGTGTGGTGACCAAGTATCTGAACAATTATCTTGCGTGGTTTCAAGTGTTAGAGAGCATTCATCATCAGCGAAATGAAGTCACAATGAACGATATGATAATAAAAGGGAATTTAATTCCAAATATAGAAACATATGATACACTTAGATTATCTAAGTTTACTGTATAAAAGTTATTTCTTTATTCAACTAACGGGAAGGTTACCTAAATAATGTAAATGGGTTTTTATGTTGAGGTTTTATTTGGGGGGGGGGGGGGCTTATATGAAAAAGGTAATTATAGGACTAATAATCATAATAACTATTGGATTAGGTTGGTTCATTTATTCTAGTCTCCAACTAAATGTTTGGAGTGGCGAAAGCAAAGACGGAAAATGGACAGCTATTTATGAACAAGAAGGTAGAAAGGATAGATGGTTTGGAACTTTGCATTGGAAAGGGGAAGGAAAGCCGATAATTACTTATATTGAATTTAAAATAAATGGTGTTCACAGTGCTGGTGATGGTGAACCTGGTTCCGAAAAACAAACAAGGTCTGAAAAAGTTGAAAAAGATATTGAATTTGTAGCATTTGGAGGTAAACCAGACAAAAGTGACAAATTAGAACTTATCTTGCATTGGGCTGAAGGCGATACAGAATTTGAAGAAGTTATTGTTTTACGCCCTTAAAGAAAGTATTTATGTTATTCAATTAACGGACGCGTTAGTTTCAATAAGACAATAATGCCAAAGAGGACTTCCAAATATTAGGGAGTCCTCTCTTTTCTATATATATCAACATTGAACTTTAACAGAGCCTTTATCTTAAATTTTAAATAACACTATTTGTCTCAACCTTTCCCGATTAAACCAAAATTCCGACAATCACAGACCCGAGGCACATAAAAAAATATATTTCACTTCATTCGACCTCTTTATTATTATTTATATTGCAAATGCAACAAAAATGGGGTACATTTAATATCAGTCATTTATATTGCATTTGCAATATACATACGTGCTGAGGAGGGTTCATTATGAAGGAAATCCTTCGTGAAATTGGAATGATAGCAAGAGCATTAGATTCGATAAGTAATATAGAATTTAAAGAATATGACCTTACAAAGGGGCAGTATTTGTATCTTGTGCGAATATGTGAAAACCCTGGAATCATTCAAGAAAAGTTAGCTGAGATGATAAAAGTAGACCGAACAACAGCAGCTCGTGCTATAAAAAAACTTGAGATTAATGGCTTTATTGAAAAGAAAGAAGATAAACATAACAAAAAAATCAAAAAACTCTTCCCAACAGAAAAAGGGAATAATGTTTATCCTTTCATAAAAAAAGAAAATGATTATTCAAATAGTGTAGCATTAGATGGATTTTCAGAAAAAGAAGCAGAAACCATTTTCAATCTTCTTCAAAGAGTAAGAAAAAATATAGAAAAAGACTGGGAATTTGTAAAGAAGGGAAACAAGAGAAATTATTGATTATATAAAGGAGAGACAGATAGATGACTGTCAAAATAAAAAAGTGCAACCGTGAGGATTTACAAAAACTCCAAGAAATTAGTGTTGAAACATTCAATGACACATTTAAAGATCAGAATTCACCTGAAAATATGAAAACCTATCTGGAAAAAGCTTTTAACTATAAACAGTTGGAAATGGAATTGTCTAATATCTCTTCAGAATTCTTTTTAGTTTATACTAATAATGAAGTCGCTGGATATTTAAAGGTTAATACCAATGATGCTCAGTCTGAAGATATGGGTGGTGAATCACTTGAAGTCGAGAGGATTTATATAAAGGACAACTTTCAAAAACATGGGCTTGGTAAATACCTGCTAAATAAAGCTATTGAAATTGCGGTGGAACGCAATAAAAAGAAAATCTGGTTAGGCGTATGGGAAAGAAATGAAAATGCCATTGCATTTTATAAGAAAATGGGATTTGTTCAAACAGGAGCTCACTCTTTTTATATGGGTGATGAAGAACAAACGGACTTAATTATGACCAAATCACTATCACTCCTATAACTTTTTGAAAGGTGGATTATGATGTATATTCCTTCAGATTTTAAAGTTAAAGATGAAACAATGACTTACGACATTATAAAAGAACATAGTTTTGCGACTCTTTTTTCGCAACACGATGGAATACCATTTGCAACTCATTTACCGTTAATTTTGAACAAGGAGAATACATACTTATACGGACACTTTGCTCGTCCAAATCCTCAGTGGAAAGATATAAAAAATCAAATCGTTCTTGCTATTTTTCATGGTCCTCATTGCTATATCTCCCCATCTTGGTATGAGACGAAACAAGCAGTGCCAACATGGAATTATGTGACAGTTCATGTTTATGGAGAAGTCGAACTTCTAGAGGACGAAAATGAGTTAATGGATTCTTTACATCAAATGGTATTGAAATATGAAGGTACTGACAATTCATATAGATTGCAAGATGTAGATACTGAGTTTCTCTCTGGTATGAACAAAGGAGTTCAAGGTTTCAGAATAAAAATCAACAAGATAGAAGGTAAAGCCAAGTTAAGTCAAAATCATTCAGTGCAGCGACAAGAACTAGTTATTAATCAACTAGAACAAATTCCAAATACAGATGAGCAACAAATTTCTTCTTTAATGAAGGCAAATCTAAAAAAGTAAATGTTAAATTCATTGCACTAGAATCTCACTCATGTCCTTGATCAGTTGTTCAGTCGAAAGGATGGTTGCAAATTCATCATGCAATGTCGCTAATGAAATATCATGTATAGTGTCTGGGTTATAATATTGATTATGATGGTCTGTCATCCCAAATGCTGCTGTCGCATCGGAAACTAAGTAGGTATTGAACCCTAAATTACCGCTCATTCTTGTCGTTGTTGATACACAATGCGGAGTAGTCAATCCAGTTATGACGACTGTTGTTATACTATTCTGAATGAGTAACTCCTCTAAGTTTGTACCGATGAAGCTACTATTGACCTTTTTTGTGATAATAGTGTCTTCTTCCTTAGGTTCAACTATGTCTTTAATCTCAAACCCCTTATGCTCTGGGTAGAATACTGAATTTGGATTATCGGACATATGCTTTATGTAAATAACCTGCCCATTCTTCTCTCTCCACATTTCTAGTATCTTACTGATATTTTCTTCTGCATTAGGATTATTTCTTTCTCCCCATTTCTGATCATCAAATGCTTTTTGGACATCTACTATAATCAAAGCCTTGTTTTCCAAATCACTACCTCCACAAAAGTTGTTTCTCATATTTTAAATATAAACCTTAACACTTGTAAACTTTAATTGTACTTATAAATGCCGTTTACTCAGTTTTCACCTCATAGCATGACCCAAACTAAGCACCATTCCTACAATGCACGCAATGATAGCTTTCATAAAAAAATCATTAAGAAGTCCGTCCATGACATATCCTTTAAACTTCTGAAATAATGTCGCTTCTGGCACCCAATCAATCACATAGCCTATTCCTAATATGGCGGGTAAACTTAGCAGAGCATAAACAATAATAAAAGTGATGATCAATGTCTTCAGGTTCATTTAATGTCCCCTCCCTTTAACGAATAGACGAGAATCATTGGATCATAGTTGCAATTTCGCCTCTCCGATGGTTTCGTGCGAGGATATCATGGGAAATGTCCATCAAACATGTGGGATAATAATCAAACTTAGGCCTCCGTTTGTGAAAGTAATAGTTTAATAGAATACGAGGTTGATGCCGCTTAAGCCTATTAGTGATAGGCTATAAGGCCTATTTTTGTAAAAAAGATGTGTATTGAGTGATTTAGAATGAGCACCAAAAAAACCCTATGTACACCTCGTGACCGTCGTTGCAACAAATTGGTTACATGTTACAATGACGATAGTGTAAGGAAAAATAATCCTTACATTGTAACATTTTTTGGGAGGGGATTGTTTGAAGAAGTTCACTAGTTTATTGTTTGTGTTTGTACTGGTATTGGGGATCGTGAACCCTGCAATCGGTACAAATGAAGAGCTTGATACGTTTGAAATGCCCTCACCCGAGATGGACACATACGTTGAAGGTCAGGTGATAGTCCAGTTTGAGGACGTCGTGGCCCAGGAACAAGTAACACAGGTTTTATCGCAACTCGATGCGAAAGTGCTAGAAGACAAGAGTCCAGTAGATTCTCCATTCGACGTCCTTGAAGTAAAAGACGTTGACGTTGAAACGGCCGTAGAAATCCTCGAAGACAACCCACTCGTGGCATACGCAGAACCTAACTACATGCTCCAAGCCACATGGACACCCAATGATACTTACTATAACTACCAATATGGACCACAGAATACCGATACAGAATGGGCATGGGACTATGTACGAGGTTCCTCCAACCAAGAAATTGCTGTACTAGATACAGGCGTCGATTACAATCATCCTGATCTTGATGGCAAGGTCATCTTAGGATATGATTTTGCCAACAATGATTATGACCCAATGGATCGTAACGGTCACGGGACACACGTTGCGGGTACCGCAGCAGCTGAAACGAACAATAGCAGAGGTGTCGCCGGTATGGCACCCAACACTAAGATCTTAGCGGTACAAGTGTTAAGTGATAACGGTGGCGGATCACTGAACGACGTGGCAGATGGTATACGCTACGCTGCTGACCAAGGAGCAGAAGTGATTAATCTGTCACTTGGGTGCGATTGCCACACGACGACGTTAGAAAATGCGGTCAATTATGCATGGAACGCAGGGTCTGTGGTTGTAGCTGCTGCAGGGAATGACGGTGTTAGCACAACATTCGAACCTGCTTCTTATGATAATGTGATTGCTGTGGCCGCTGTCGATCAGAGCGATAACAAAGCTTCCTTCTCCAACTACGGCTCTTGGGTCGACGTTGCCGCCCCAGGTGTTGATATTGCCTCCACTGTACCTAACAATGGCTACTCTTACATGAGTGGGACATCCATGGCTTCTCCACATGTCGCCGGTTTAGCAGGGTTACTCGCAAGCCAAGGTAGAAACAATGTTAATATCCGTCAGGCGATTGAGCAAACAGCCGATAGTGTAGGTGGCGAAGGCTACTACTGGCAGCATGGACGTATTAATTCGTGGAATGCGATCAACTATTAATATATCTATCTACTAATATATCTAGCGATTAATAGTTAACGACTAATACGTGATAGAAGCTACACACAAAGGAATCCCTTGCAAAGGCAGGGGGTTCTTTTTGCTTCCAAGAGAAAACGCACACGCGAGTAAAGTCCGAATCTATCACGCGTCCATTTGCTCCAATTACACGTCGAAAATAAATTTTTAAATCCAGGTGAAACTTCTTGCCAACTGATTCGTCTTTAGAGCACAGTCAAGATAGTCAAGGTAGACCAAAAGAGGTGATGCATGTTGGAGGACCTGATTCGCAAAGATAAACTACAAGATTGGTATCACGCTTATCACCAAGAAATTTACCGCTATATTTTATTGCTCTTAGGCGATCATGAACAAGCGAAAGACCTCACCCAGGATACCTTTATAAAAGCGTACGAGAGTATGGACGCTTTTCAAGGTGTCACAAGCGATAAGAATTGGTTATATCGTATTGCACGTAACGTCGCCATTGATTTTATGCGTAAGAGAAAGCCGATCCGCTACATGTTAGAATCCTTCGCCACATGGCCATCCGATGAGCGATGCCCTCAGCAAATTGCAGCGTTAGGAGAGACGGAGAGGGAGTTATACAGGGCGTTAAGAAAGCTGAAACGGTCTTATCAGGAAGTGGTTATCCTAAGAAAAAACAAGGAACTGTCCATTCAGGAAACGGCCGAGGTGCTCCAATGGAGTGAGAGTAAGGTTAAGAATACTTTATTCAGGGGGCTGAGCGCCTTGAAGCGTGAAATGGTTAAGGAGGGGTATGAACATGAAACATGGTATTAATCAAGAAGACTGGGACCAAGCGTTTAAAGCTTACAGGTCCATTGAAGTCAGTGATGCAGAACGGCATGAGATGTTATCTCATATTAGGCTAGGCATTGATCAGAGGAATCAGAAGCGACGCCGACAGTCATTTTTAAAGCCTGTACTCACAGCTGTTATCTTGGGTGCCTGTCTCCTTATAGGGGGTTATGCGGTCCTAAACCAAGGCATTTTACCCGGTGGTGTCTATCACGGTGCCCCTTACGATCCCTGGGAGCCCAGTCCGACATTTATGGTGGATGATCGAACCTTACATGGCACAGAAGACAAGTTTGGCATCATCAAGGTCAATGGCTATGACGACGAACCGGCGTTTCCAGCAGGTAAGGGAAGACATTATCACATTTATTTTCTAGATACTGAACAAGATATCAATGGTCAGACGTATAAAATGACAGCGACATCCCAAGCAACGGGAGAGACGATCGAGCTATATGAATGGGACATACAGAACAACCAGAGCGGGGCAAAGTTTGGTATTAACGAAAAAGGCCTATGGCGGTTCGACGTAACCGTTGACGGGCAGGCATATACTAGTTTTGTGGTTGAAGTGAAATAGACATCTGGTAGAGACTTAAGTTCAATGAGACTTAAAAAGAGACTGAAGTGAATGTGAGCTGATACTCTTCGATTAATTCTTTTAAAGTGGGTCGGGTATGACCGTCTCTTCCAACGATACGGGTGGCAGTCATGAGTGAGTTTAAGACCGCCTCTTCCGTTGCTTCTCCAATCGCCCGAAAAGCGATATCTATGTCCGATTCATGTACAGTCTGAATGGTTAAACAGTCTGTCGGTCTCTCATGGGGGATGGGGGTCGCTGTTGAAAACCCGATGACCACATCTCCACTACCATGAGAAATGATCGTTCCTGTTCGCGCCAATCCCGTGACCGAACGCTTGATAATCCGGTGCAGCTGGCGTTCAGACACGGGGAGGTCTGTGGCTACAATGATCATCACTGAGCCTTTGTCCTTTTTCTCCCAAGAGGGGTTCAGCGCATGTTCAAGTCGTCGACCGATCGCCTGTCCATTTATCGTCAGATCACCCAGCTGACCAAAATTAGTTAGTACGAGGACCCCCATCGTATACATGCCATGTTCTAGTGCCATAAGTCTCGATGCAGTCCCAATACCGCCTTTTAAACCGTAACAAAGCATGCCCCTTCCTGCTCCGACACTGCCTTCCCTAACAGTAGATGAAGTCTGATGAAGCGCTTGGCGCACATGCTCTTTTTGCACAGCTTGCGCACGTATGTCATTCAGAACCATATCGTTGCACTCCCCGACAACAGGGTTAACGGTTCCAGTCGTTCGCCCGATTTCGGGGTTATGCTCCAGCGTATAGGCGATGAGTGCATCTGCAGCCGTCCCGATACTCAACGTATTCGTGAGGATAATTGGCGTTTCTAATACACCGAGTTCCTGTAGTTGTATTGTACCCGTCGTTTTACCAAAACCATTAATCACATGGCTCGAAGCGATTAATTTCTCTTTGAATAGATTCCCTTGATGAGGAAGGATCGCAGTCACACCCGTTTGGATGTGTTCTTGACTCAGGGTCACATGTCCCACAGTGACACCTGCTACATCGGTTATGGCATTGTGATGTCCAGGCTTTAAGCGTCCAATATGCACCCCATAGTCCCGGATTCTTTTTTGCTCCTCCATTTGCATGCACCTACCCGTCAATTTAAGAGTCTGTCTCAATTGATTCTACCATAAGAACTTTATCTAGGTAGTCAGAATGTTGGAGAGTGTTTAGGACCGATGATACTTCAAATATAAATGAAACTTTTTAGTGCGATATATGCTCTGCACTGACGTTTCCAGCAATCTCATATTTATCCTCTAGAGCCAAAGTGATAAATTAATGCTAAGGAGACGTGAACACCATGATACACCAACCCATAAAACCGATGCTATTACATAAATCAGACCATGTCCCAGAGGGCGATTATCTTTATCAACTCAAATATGATGGCCATCGCTGCCTATTGTCTTTTGATCTCGAAAGCGGGACGCAGCTATACACGCGACGACAGACTAATTGCACCGTGCAGTACCCGGAGATAACAGAGGTGAATCTCAATGCTAAGCATGCCGTTCTTGATGGGGAGATGATCGTATTAGATGAGGGCAAACCCTGCTTTGATTCGGTCATGACCCGTTTCAGGACACGGAACCCGTATACGATAGAACGACAACGCCACAGTTTACCCGCTCAGTTTATCGTCTTTGACGTCCTCTACTATAATGGGAAGAGTCTACTGCATACCCCGCTAGAAGAACGTCTAGCGATACTTTCGGAAATTATACCGGAAACGAAGGTCATCTCGACCGCTAAAATCTTTGATGATGGGCATCGGTTGTTTGAGGCAGCTGTGAAAATGGATCTAGAGGGAATCGTAGCTAAGAAAAAGGGGAGTCTTTACGAATTGGATAAACGTAGTCAAGCGTGGGTAAAGGTGAAGCACTATCACTATGATGTGGTGGACATTGCCGGTATCAGAAAAGGGGAATTCGCATGGTTGCTCCAACAAGATGGGCGTTACGTCGGAACGTGTGAATTCGTCCCCCCTAAGGAGCGTCAGGCATTCTATCATATATCCAAACAGTTGGTCACCGAAGAGAATGATAAGTGGATTTATTTAGCGCCTAAGGTAAAGTGTCAAGTGAAGTTTCAGAACTATACGAAGAAGGGCTTGATGCGAACACCGAGCTTCGTACAGTTTGAGTTAACAGGATAACGTTATCGTTACAAAAACATTTTATGAAACGTAAAAATGAGAGGAAAAATAGGCAATAAAGGACAACCAGTGAAGTGGAAGTCCTTTTATTTTTTTTTGTCACTAAGCTTAATATGCACCTTCAGAGTAGGTTAACTCGTAGCTGTGGCTATAGATTTCGACAAGGTTACCGAAAGGATCTTCACAGTAAACCATGCGATAAGGTTTTTCTCCAGGGTAATATTCTCGAACAGGCATGCGTTGTTTCCCGCCATGTTCTTTGATTTTCTCCACTAGCCCCTCAAGATCAGGGTCTTGTACACAGTAGTGGAAGATCCCTGTTTTCCAATATTCAAAGTTATCTTCAGGGTCTTCATTATTCGGGAATTCGAATAACTCGATACCTATACCATCAGCCGTTGAAAGGTGTGCAATGCGGAATTGGCCCCAACCGGAACCGAAGACGTCCTTACACATCTGACCGATCGGGCTATCGTCTTCCTCAACATCTGAAGGTGCCATAATGACATACCATCCCATCACTTCTTGGTAAAATTGAACGGCTTTTTCAACGTCTGGAACGGAAAGACCAATATGTGAAAATGCTCTTGGATAAGTTTTACTCATGTTAGTATTCCTCCTCATCCACTAGTATGCCCGATCATTTTACGTAGATAAACCCAAATGCTCAGATAATCATGTCAGTGGCACTGTGAAAAGTTAGAGCTATCATTTAAATATCTTATGCCATATATAATAAGACCCATAGACAGAAGGAAATAACACTCTTACGTCAAATGTTATCACTTATACAGGTGTTAGCGCCGTCTCATTGTATGAAGGGGGTGGGCGTGCTAGGATGACCATAAATATTTACAGGTGAGAGGTGAGTGTTCGTGAAGTTTGCGGCTCAAGAGAGACTTGTCCCAGGTGAGTCATTTAAACAAAAAGCAGACTGTCTGAGCGCCTTAGGCTATGAAGGTATAGAGTTAAGTGGAGAACGATTATCCGAGCGGATTGTTGAGATCAAGTCAGTGTTACATGATAGTCCTATTCAGGCGACGAGCATTTGTGGTGGCTACAAGTTCGGGTTACTTTTTCCTGATAAAGCAGACCGTGACCAGTCACGAGAAGAGATCAAACACCTCCTCACGTTGGCGGGGGAGGTAGGGGCACAGGGCGTCATTGTCGTGCCGATCTTTGGTGAGTCACGAGTACCAGATCTATCACCGTGGAAAACGACGATGGAGATTCAAGAAGCGCTACTTGTTGAGCAGTTATACGAGCTAGCTACATACGCAGGTGAGCAAGGGACACAGGTGATTGTAGAGCCGCTCAACCGTTATGAAACACACTACATACAAACGCTTCAGCAAGCCTCTACTATTTGTGAACAGGTCAATTCAAAGCACATGACCATTCTCGCGGACTTTTTCCATATGAACATCGAAGAACAGGATATGACGAAAGCAATCACAGAAACACAGCGCTGGGTGGGATATGTGCATTTAGCAGATTCTAATCGACTACAGCCTGGGTTCGGCCATACAGATTTTCGAAGTGGTTTCCAAGCACTGCAAGAGATACAGTACGATGGATGGTTGTCTCTAGAGTGCTCCGTACAAGGGGAAGCGAAGACGGGACTGCAAAAGACGTTAGAATATTTAAAATCGTGCAGCCCATATAACCGTGTATAGAGGAGGGGGTGTTCATACTTGTGTACTTATCTACCTTCATTTCCTCTTATGTTAGGTTCATCCCACATATTGACATGATACGATTTATATTAAATAATGATAAATGGTCATTAAATGTTTAGTGATCGGGCGCTAGCCTTGCATGACAAGGGATATCTGACTTAAGATATCTTAATTAATTATAAGGGATATCTGACTTACGATATCGAAAATTTATATGGAAGGAGACGATTTTAATGGCAGTAGACAAAGTAGAAAGAAAAGACTTTAAAGCTGAGTCTAAACGACTCCTAGATATCATGATTAACTCTATCTATAGCCAAAAAGAAATATTTCTCAGAGAGTTAATCTCCAACGCCAGTGACGCTATCGATAAAATGTACTACAAGGCACTCACGGATGATAGCATTCAATTCGACCAAGAGCAGTACTACATAAAAATAGAACGAAATCAAAATAATAGAACGCTTAAGATCACTGACACCGGGATCGGTATGACCAAGGATGAATTAGAAAATAACCTGGGGACGATCGCAAAAAGTGGCTCTCTTACGTTCAAAAATGAAAACGAGATTAAGGACGGCCACGATATCATTGGTCAATTTGGTGTCGGTTTCTATTCCGCATTTATGGTCGCTGATAAAGTGACCGTTATCACTAGAGCGCATGGTCAAGACGAAGGGTATAAGTGGGTATCTGAAGGTGCCACAGGCTATACGATTGAACCGTATGCTAAAGACACGGCAGGAACAGAAATCACACTTCAGATCAAAGCAAACACGGAAGAAGAAAAATATGATGAGTTCTTAGAAGAACACCGTTTACAAGAGATTATTAGAAAATACTCAGACTTCATTCGTTACCCCATTAAGATGGAAGTGACGAAACAACAGCCCAAAGAAGACAACGACCAAGAATTTGAAGAAGTGACAGAGGAGCAGACCATTAACAGCATGGTCCCCATCTGGCGCAAGAGCAAAAGTGAGCTGAAGGAAGAGGATTATCACAACTTCTATATGGAGAAACGGTACGGCTTCGATAAACCGCTTTCCTATATTCATATCAACACCGATGGGGCCGTAAGGTATGATGCCATTTTATTTATCCCTGAGAACATGCCGTTCAACTACTATACGAAAGAGTACGAGAAAGGGCTAGAGCTCTATTCTAGTAGTGTCATGATCATGGATAAATGCCCGGACTTACTACCAGATTACTTCAGCTTTGTCAAAGGGATCGTAAACTCAGAAGACCTCTCCTTGAATATTTCAAGAGAAATCCTACAGCATGACAAACAATTACAGCTAATCGCTAAGAACATTAAGAAAAAAATTAAGAGTCACCTGCAAAGCCTACTAAAGGATGACCGTGAGAAATATGAAAAGTTCTATGACACGTTCGGCAAGCAGATCAAGTATGGGGTCTATAGTGATTACGGCATGAACAAAGATGATCTTCAAGACTTACTCTTGTTCTATTCCTCTAAGGAAAAGAAGCTCGTGACCTTAGATGAGTACGTCTCTCGCATGCCGGAAGATCAAAAATATATCTATTACGCCACCGGGGATTCTAACGAGCAGATTGAAAAACTACCACAAACAGAGCTCGTGGCAGATAAAGGGTATGAGATCTTATACTTCACAGACGAGGTTGACGAATTCGCCATCAAGATGCTGATGTCCTACAAGGAAAAAGAATTCAAGTCAGTGTCCAGTGGAGATTTAGATCTAGAGAGCGAAGAAGAGCAGGAGAACAAGGAAAAGCTCGAAAAAGACAGTGAAGAGCTGTTCTCCTTTATGAAGAAGGAACTCGAGGGCAAGGTCAAGGACGTCAAAGTGTCTACACGTCTCAAAAGCCATCCCGTTTGCCTGACGTCTTCCGGTGATGTATCCATTGAAATGGAGAAAATCTTGCAAACCATGCCAGATAATCCGGATGTCAAAGCGGATAAAATTTTGGAAGTCAACGTGGAGCACGATGTCTACAATGCGCTTAAATCCGCGTTGGAGCATGACAAAGATAAACTCAAGCTATATACAAACCTCTTATATAATCAAGCCCGTCTGATCGAAGGCTTACCCGTTGAGGACCCGGTTGAGTTTACGCAGAACATGAGTAAAATCATAGTGTAACATAGCTTTACAACAAATAAAAAAATACAATAATAGAATGGTAGAACTAAACGTAGAACTAAACGTAGAACTAAACAGTAGAACGACCAAAGAACTTAATGAGTGTGCAACTAAGAGCACAATGATCCTCTAAGAACTAAAAACAACCTAAACTCACCTGCTGTCAAAAGCGAGGTGAGTTTTTTTCACGTGGACAGATAGCTATACAAATCTCGCGCATGTCATTCGCATGTAATATGGAAAGGTGTATTGAAGGGGTTATTGCCACTTTAAGAAAGACCTCGCAGTGGTACGATATTGACTAAACGCCCTCCCATCGATATAATGAAACCGATTTCAACCGAACTTTTTTTTGAGGCTCTAACTCTTGCTAGTTTCTATAGTTTCAAATCAAAAAAATGATTAAAAAAGGCAAAATGATAGAAGTTAATAGGATAAGGGAGGGAGATCAAATTGAAAAAGGATCACGTCACTATTTACGATATAGCAAAGGAAGCTAACGTGTCACCAGCTACGGTCTCGCGTGTGTTGACAGGTAGCGCGAAAGTACGGCCAGATACGATGAACAGAATTATGGCATTAATCGAAAAATATAACTTTAGACCGAACGGTTTGGCCCGGAGCTTAACGTACAAAAAGTCAAAAATGATAGGTTTTATTTTACCAGATATTAATCATCCATTCTTCTCCACCCTTGTTCTAAAAAGTGAAGCCCATGCGTTAAAACGGGGTTATACTTCTTTCCTCTGTAACTCAATGAACAATAGTGAGATGGAATCCCAATACTTACACAATTTATTAGAAAAGCAAGTAGACGGTATCATCTTCTTAGGTGGGCGTATTAATGCAGTTAAAACGAACCCGGAGTATGCTGAAGAACTGAAGCAGGTCATGGATCGCATCCCTGTCGTATTTGTCAATGGTCAGATGTCAGGGGTGGATGCTTATGCCGTGCACACGGATGAAGCGTATGGCGTCAACCAGCTCGTCCAATTGTTAGTGAATCATGGTCACTCTAAGATCGGTTTTCTCGGTGGGTTAAGTGGCATCACGTCTACCGAAATGAAATGGACCACCTTTAAAGAAGCGCTCAACGATCACAATATAGAGGTAAGAGAGGAGTGGATGATAGAGTCGGGGTTTAATATTGAGTCTGGTGAAGAAGCGGCAGCCCAACTATTAAGCTTGAAAGAGAAGCCATCATCCATCATATGTGTGAACGATTTTGTGGCGATGGGAACCATTAACATGATTAATAAGTTTGGCCTAAGTGTGCCCCATGATTTTTCAGTCGTCGGTTTTGATGATATTTATCTAGCCCAATATTTTCCCCCAGGCATCACGACGATCTCTCAGAACTACAAGCAATTAGGTCAGACGGCCATAGACGTTTTAATCAACCTCATAGAAGGAAAAGAGGCCCAGAAAGAAACCATCATCCCGACCTCTCTCGTTATTAGAAACTCATGTAAACAGTTTATACCAAAATAAGCCAAATAAAGTATTGACAGTTGAATCATAAGTAAGATAATATGTTCACAAATGAAACGGCTTTCATTTACAAAAAACACTTTTCGCTTCAATCCACAAACACTGCACCATACAATCGACACTATTTCATCCTTACTAGATACTTGAATCTCATTAAAAAAATCAGAATATTCCACAAACTAACCAATTTTAAGCCTTCTTTTTTATCGCTTTATGAAACCCGTTTCATGAACAAATGGCAGCTTTGTTGTAAGCGGTTTCCTCAATAGGGCCATTATTTCGAGGCATAAGCCGATAAGGAGGGTTAATAATGAAAAAGTTATTAAGCTGGATGAGCCTTTGTTTACTCGTATGGGTGCTCACTGCTTGTATGGGGTCAGAACCGAGCTCCCAACCAGGTGATGGATCATCCGATGGTGAAGTGACCGTGACGTTTAGCTATTGGGGGGCAACCTTCGATAAGGAGAGAATGGAAGCCATACGAGCAGAATTTGAAAAGGTGAATGAAGATATAAACGTTGAACTCGTTAATCTCCCCAGTGAAGGTTATTCACAGAAACAGATGACGATGATGACGGCTGGAAATCCCTACGATGTGATTCAGTTGGCGGAACAATCTTACGCTTTTGCAGCGCGTGGCACTTTAGAGGATTTAAGTCCTTATATTGAGAGAGATGGTGTAGATTTAAATGATTTTTATGACGTTGGCATAGAGTCTTATACGCATGAAGGAAGAGTGTATGGTATGCCATTACGTTTAGGTTCAATGATGATGTTCTATAACAAAAATTTATTTGATGAGCACGGATTAGACTATCCGGATGAAACTTGGACTTGGGAAGATGTCATTGAAGCAGGAGAAGTGATCACTGATCATGATGAGGGCGTGTTCGGGTTATCTGCTCTAGGAGGATGGTGGGCCAGTATCGCTCAGTTCCTACATTCCAATGGCGGGAGCATCCTAAGTGAAGATCGTACGGCATTTAATCTCGACTCACCTGAATCACTTGCCGCTATTGAGCTCATGAATGAGATCGTTAACGAGAGAGATATCTCCCCCAGTGCTAGTCAGATACCCGAAGGTGTGGATCTGTGGACCAGTGGTCGTATCGGTATGATGGTTGATGGACCGTGGCATATCCTGAGCAGTCAAGCGAATATTACCGATTTTGATTGGGATATCACTGTAGCACCTAAAGGTACCCAACATGCGTCACCCACATTCTCTAATGCCTTTCACATGTCGAAAGCCTCAAAGAACAAAGAGGCAGCCTGGGAGGTTATAAAATTCTGGACAGGTCCTGAAGCACAAGCCATTCTTGCTGAGGAGCATGGGGATACACCGTCGATGATCGCTGTTGCTGAATCGGATACGTACCTGGAACTTGGCGATAATCCTCCTGAGAATTTTGAATTGATGCTCGAATCTCTTAACACCGCTTTTGCCCCTGAGGTCACACTCATGTGGGGTGAAATTAATCAAGTGGTTCAGGAAGGCTTCTCTAGAGTAATCGATCTAAACGAACCTATCGAAGACGTTATGCCTGACGTGAAAAGTGAAGTAGAGGACTTACTAGAGGAAGACAAAAGGCTGCAAGAGCAATTTGAGGAGGACTAAGGGATAAGAACAGGGATGAATCAGAGTTATGAAGGCAAAGTAATGTACGGGATAATGAACGGCAAAGTAATGAAAGGCACATGAGGTGTCTCTATGATGGGGTATCCGATAGATAAGGAGGAACGCCAATGGGAGGGGAAAAGAAAAAGTTTTGGCTGTACATATCGCCTTGGCTATTTGGATTTGTCGTATTTATAGCCGGTCCAATGGTCGTTTCTATGTATTTGAGTTTTACGGCTTATGATGTGCTGACGCCGGCACGATGGGTGGGCTTCGATAATTATATTCAATTATTAAATCATGAGCGCTTTTGGGATGCATTAGGCAATACGCTGTTTTATACGTTCGTCGGTGTCCCCTTACATGTGGTCTTAGGTCTTTCCATATCGATTTTATTGTTACGAGCGATACCGGGCATCAATATGTTCCGCACCGCTTTTTATCTCCCCTCTATCTTTGGCGGAGTGGCCATTCTACTGTTATGGAACTTTATGCTAGCGCCGGGGACAAACGGACAGAACGTAGGTTTAATCAATGGTCTGCTTGGCATGGTGGGTATAGACGGCCCCGGTTGGTCGAGTAGTGAAGCTTGGGCTAAGCCCGCTGTGATTTTAGTCAAACTGTGGGGCGTAGGCGGTAGCATCCTCATATATTTACCCGCATTGGCCAGTGTGCCCAGGGATCTTTTAGAAGCGGCGGATATTGATGGCGCGTCACCGTTTAAAAGGTTTGTATCTGTGACCTTGCCTTGTATCAGCCCAGCGGTGTTTTTCACAGCCACCATGGAGATCATCAATACGTTCAAAATGTTCATAGAGCCCATGATTATTCCAGGCTTAAATCCAGCATGGACCGACACGCTGATGATCCTCCTGTATAATAACGCGTTTGAGTATTTTCGAATGGGATATGCTTCAGCGATCGCCTGGGTGATGTTTATCTTCATTATGGGGTTAACCCTCGTTAATCTCTATTTCGCAAAGAGGTGGGTCTACTATGATTCCAAATAATAAACCGGTCTCCTCAAATCAAAAAGCGCAAACGCTTAAAGACCTGCCATTATTAAAAAGCAAAGAAAAAGTGTTGCTCCTACTGAGGTACCTGGTACTGGTCAGTGCCACGATATTATTTATGCTTCCTCTCGTTTGGACGATTTCAGGCTCCTTAAAGCCGTCGAGCGAGATATTCACCGTCCCCATAAAATGGATTCCGAGTGCCTTCCAGTGGGAAAATTACGTGAACATGTTCACTGCGTTTCCCATGGTGCGTTACGCCTTGAACAGTATGATCATTGTATTTTTTAACATTCTACTCGTCACGATTTCATCCTTTGTTGTAGCTTATGGATTTGCTAGATTTCATCATCCTCTAAACGGCCCTTTATTCTTGGTTGTCCTGGCCACGATGATGATCCCGGAACAGGTCACGCTCGTTCCGCAGTTCCTGATGTTTTCCTGGCTAGGGTGGGTCAATACGTATCTGCCCCTGATTGTACCCAGTGCGTTTGGGGCGGCCTTTAACATATTTCTGATGCGACAATTTATCCTGACGATTCCCCGTGAACTAGATGAATCAGCCTACATTGATGGGTGCCATTCCTTTCAAATTTTAACGAAGATCATCGCCCCTCTCTGTTTGCCCATTATCGTCACGGTCGGTATCTTCACTTTTAACTTTCACTGGAATGACTTCTTAGGCCCGTTAATTTACTTAAGTGATCCTAATCTATTTCCTTTACAGCTCGGTCTATATTCACTAGATGGAGAACGGCAAGGGATTACGGACTACGGCTTGTTGTTTGCAGCATCCGTGACGGCCCTGATTCCACCTCTCGTCCTCTTTGCCTTTTTACAGAAGCATATCATGAGCGGGATCAAGCTAGGAGGGTCAGTGAAAGGCTAGTCCATACAATCGTTAAGGGTTAAGAAGTGCGATAAGTACGATCAAAATGAGGAGGGAGAACCGCATGTCAACATTACCAGACACACAAAAGACCGTTTATATGAACAGGGATGGCATTTATATTAATCATCAGCCTGTGATCATATTATGTAGTTCGCTCTTTTATTTCCGGATTCCTCAAGGTCTATGGAAAGACCGTTTACAAAAGGTGAAAGAAGCAGGTTACAACTGTATTGATGTATATTTTCCTTGGAACTTTCACGAAGTTAAAAAAGGAAAGTGGGATTTTACAGGAGATAGAGATGTGGCGCAATTTCTCCAGCTGGCTGCTGATGAAGGCTTGTGGGTGATGGCGAGACCCGGGCCGTATATCTGCTCAGAATGGGACGGAGGAGGGTTGCCCGCCTACTTATTCACCGAAAATCTCACCGTTAGGGATCATGATTCTCTATATCTCGCATACGTGTCAGAATGGTTTGAGCAGATTATGCCAATTCTCAAAAAATATGAAGTGGGCCAACAGGGCACGATTATGGCCATACAACTGGAAAATGAACTAGATTTCTACCCTACGGCAGATAGAGAAGGTTATATGACTGCGTTACGGCAAATGGCTGAGGAGCACCATATCGCCGTTCCCCTGTTAGCCTGTGCCGGTCAAGGGGATCTTTATGGTGCAACAGGAGATGTACAAGGGGTGATGCCGGCTTGTAACTTTTATCCTCATGATCAAGATCCCCAATTCGAAACGAGCGTCTACCACCATTATCGTGAACTACAAAAAAGACATCATCCATTATGCGTGACGGAAACGAATCGCACGCATTTTCTACTAAAACGCCTGCTTTCAGTCGGAACGAAGCTACTTGGACCGTATAATCAAGTGTCTGGGACTGATTTTGGCTTTTCGAATAGCATTAACAACTGGGGCCAGCCGTTAGCTTTTATGACCTCAGATTATAACTTCGGTGGGATGGTGACGCCTGAGGGCACGCGTACGGAAGAATTTTATGAGGGACGCCTTCTCAGTCAATTCATTCACGCCTTAGGTTCGTCCTTAGCAGAGGCGCACCCAGTACAAGACCAGTCTATTCGCCTAGAGACACAGATGACACCCAACGCTCAAGGCCCATATCGTTTAACGTTAAAAGGGGGTGGAAGCGTGTTATTCATTCCAAATCTCGATGACCAAGCCCATCAGGTGGTTATTAAGCATGGAGAAGTGACTCTCCCCCAACAAACAACCTTTACGATTTCCCCTCATCGCTGTGCCATGGTCTTATATGATGTCCCACTCACACTATGGGGCCTGCCCGGTGTGCTGAGTTCAACTGCGGAGCTAGGGCTGGTGCAACAACAGGATGAAACAAAGTACACCATGCTCTTCCACACGGAGCACGAGGCAGAATTATCCCTCACGCTACCCCAGGGAACCAACGTGGTGTCCCAGGGTATGGGAGTGACACGAGAGGGAGAGACATGGCGATTGACCTTCTCAGCGTTATCACAGGACACGTCCCTCTCAGACCAGAGAGTCAGCATCGAGTATGAAGACGGAACGTGCCTGTTCATTATCGGGACGTCACGTGAGCAAGCGAAAACAGTGAATGGGATCACCTCGGACGGAGAGCTCATCCACATGAGAGCGGATGAGATGAGAACGGAGGGGCCAACACTTGAGGAAAAAGCGACGACCCAAAAAGAACATCATCTGACTGATAAGGTTGAATCCGACCCCGTTGTCACGTCGTGGTCATATAAGCCAATTAATGAAGCTTCCTGGCTATCAGACGCCCCACATGTGTCTCATGCGATGCCTTTAGAACAACGGGGTTACCTTCGCGGCTATGGCTGGTACACGTGTCGTTATCACAATGAGGGGTTACGCCCGATTAAAGGTATACTCTTGCATGAGGCGAGTGATGTCGTTTCCTTATATGCCAATG
The DNA here is from genome assembly GCF_016745835.1 of Caldalkalibacillus salinus. NCBI lineage: Bacteria > Bacillati > Bacillota > Bacilli > Caryophanales > Bacillaceae > Caldalkalibacillus > Caldalkalibacillus salinus. Next base: position 22,626 of record NZ_JAERVL010000005.1, read on the forward strand.
ATGATTACCATGGGACGGTCACCCCAGGCGGTGGTGATTACTTTTATGCACTGCCATCGAGTGCAAAGGATCTCAACCTGCGTTTACGTACAGAAATCTGGGGACACACCAACTTTCACGCTCCGTTATTGCCTGCGTTAGCCATGAATGCCTTAAAGGGCATCAGGGGCCTGACTATCGTTCACCGGTATGAAGACATCAATGATGGTTGGGCGTATCTGCCTGTGGAAACGGAAAGGGCTCACGTGCCTGTTTATCACCCCCAAGATGTGAACTGGAAGAGAGCAAACTATGATGGTTTCCTAACCAGTGCACAACCGAAAAGGGGTTACTACCACACGAGAAGAACGTTTGAGGGCCATGATACACGACATATCCTACATTTTAAGGGCATCAATGCCAAAGCAAAGTGCTATATAGACGGGAGTTATATAAGTGGGATTAACCCTCTCAACCCTTTTGTGAATATTTCACCCTATATACAGCATAACAATGCTCATGACATTGTCATCTACCTAGAACAGCATTACGGAGAATCGGGAGGAAAGATAAGCCTGTTGTCTGGACGTGAGGCACAAGACTGGCGGATGTTTGGGATGGATGAAGACGCACTCGTTCAGAAGATGAAAGAGGCATGTCTTCAAGAACGAGAGCACGGTGAATATGGGAGCGGTAAGGGTCTTCATGATCGTCATCATCATGAGTGTGACCCCCGACACGCTCACAGTAAGCCAAACGGAGACGAGGGAGCGCTCCCTCTGAGGGTGCCCCCAGGGCAAATCGGTTGCCTCTCAAGTTGTGAATTACAACGCAGTGCCCATGCATCTGGCTGCTTCATGCTGTATCCCAAAGGGAAAAATGTCAAAGTGACCGCGATCTTTAATGAACGGATTGTCGGCAGAGTATGGCTACCCTCTCAGGCTAGACCCACCTTCAGTGGTGGAAGACAGGACAGCATCTACTTACCGCGTCCCTTGTGGAAGACGGCAGGGAACGAGCTACACTTTCTTGTTGAAGCGATTGATCGGAAAGAGGAAGGCACTATAGAAGAGCTGCGTTTTGAAGAGGTTACACAGGACATACAGAAAGGGTGAGACGATGGTCAAAACGGAAGTGTGGGTTGAGGAAGCTTGGCAAAATATTATTCAAAAAATTAACAATACGAGTCGAATCATCGGTGCGCAATTCCCGCATGTGAGTGTTGAAGGAAAATATGAGTGTGCGGAGCCGCATTGGTGGACAGCCGGTTTCTGGCCGGGACAATTATGGCTGATTTATCGCGATACGCAAGACGAATCATTGAAAACCATCGCGGAAGCGTGTGAGCGCAAGCTGGATCAAGTGATCATGGATTATACCCGCTTAGATCATGATATGGGGTTTATGTGGACTTTAACCAGTGTAGCGAGATATAAGCTTCTGGGAGCAGAAGATGCCAAACGGCGGGCATTATTGGTGGCCAATCTCCTGATGGGACGCTATAATGCGAACGGTCACTTCATCCGGGCCTGGAACCCCTGGTTTGAAGGTGATGAGAATACAGGGTATGCCATTATCGATTCTGCCATGAATTTGCCCTTATTATTTTGGGCCTCACGGGAAACGGACGATCCCAGATTCAGAAGTGTGGCAATCAGGCATGCGAACACAATCCTCGATCACTTTATCGAGGCGGACGGAGCCGTTCATCATATTGTCCATTTTGATCCGGAAACAGGGGAGAAAGTGGAAAGTCTAAGAGGCCAAGGTTATGCCCCACATTCGGCATGGTCGCGTGGGACGGCCTGGGCTATTTACGGGTTAACGCTATGCTACACATATACACAAGAGATGAAATATTTGCAGGCTGCCAAGCGCGTGGCCCATTTCTTTCTCTCTCATTTACCCGATGACTTTGTTCCCCCTTGGGATTTTCGTCTTCCTGCTGATGTCACGCCTTACCGTGATTCATCGGCAGGGGCCATTGCCGCGCCCGGGTTATTACTTTTAGCTGAACAAGTGTCATCTATAGAAGCGCACATTTATCAACGTGCTGCAGAAAACATACTCCAGTCTTTATATGTGAACTACGGCGCCTGGGACGATCCCCAGGAGGAGGGGCTCATTCGTCATGGTACGAGTCACTATCCACAACAAAAACATCTAGATAACCCCCTTATTTATGGTGACTACTTTTTTGTAGAAGGGATAGCGAGGTTAAAAGGTGACCAGGACGTGTTTTGGTCGTAGGCAGGTATCAAGGTGTGGAGCGAAGGAAAGGCATGTCAAATTTTACATAGAAAAGAGGTAAATAGATGCTTAAACGCTTAAATAGGAAAAAGTATGCGTACACGCCACCGCAAAACGGCTACCCGGAATGGAATAACAACCCCCATATTTTCCAACTTAATCGGCTCCCGGCCCATGCGACGTCAATATCTTATCAGACCGTGGAAGAAGCGATACAGGGTGACAGAGAAAGCTCTGATTACTACCGGTCACTTAACGGTGAATGGTATTTCTCATTTGCAACGTGTCCGGAGGAGCGGGATATCGATTTCTATAAAAAAGACCGTGATCACCGGGATTGGGATAAGATCAACGTTCCCGCCCACTGGCAATTACAAGGTTATGATTATCCCCATTATACGAATGTCCGTTATCCGTGGGAAGAAACTGAGGACATTGTCCCCCCGTTTGCCCCAACGACATATAATCCCGTGGGACAGTATAACCGTACATTCACGGTGCCCCAAGAATGGCAAGATTTTCCGGTGTATATAAGCTTCCAAGGGGTCGAATCGGCCTTCTACGTATGGGTTAACGGTGATTTTGTGGGATATAGTGAGGATACATTTACGCCGGCTGAGTTTGACTTAACACCCTATCTGATAGAGGGCGAGAATAAGTTAGCGGTTGAAGTGTACCGTTGGTGTGACGCTAGTTGGCTTGAGGACCAGGATTTTTGGAGAATGAGTGGGATTTTTCGTGATGTTTACTTGTACGCAACGCCACTTGTGTCAGTGCAGGATTTTTTCGTGACAACAGACTTAGACGACCGCTACGAACACGCCGAACTACAGGTGAAGGCTAAGATCAAAAACGATGCTCAGCAAGGTTTAGACCGCTATACATTGTCCCTTCGTCTGTTTGATCAGGATCAAGACAACGTCCTCGTCCAGGAGGTCGCTTTGGAGGGCAATCCATCTGCTGAAGGGGAGGACGTTCATGCTGCAGCCTTTGTTCAGAATCCCTTGAAATGGAGCGCGGAACATCCCAATTTATATACGTTAGTACTTTGTATACAGGATGACTACGGCGCAGTAATAGATATACAGAGCTGTAGAGTTGGCTTTAGAGCTTTTGAGATTAAGGATGGGGTCATGCAAATAAACGGCAAACGCATTGTCTTCAAAGGGGTCAATCGTCATGAGTTTACGGCGGAGCGAGGAAGAGCGATTCGTTACGAGGATATGCTGCACGACATCAAGCTTATGAAACAGCATAATATTAATGCTGTACGGACCTCACATTATCCGAATCATCCTCTATGGTACGATCTCTGCGATGAATACGGGCTGTATGTGATCGATGAGATGAACTTAGAAACGCACGGGACATGGACCTATGGTCAGGAGGAACTGGGTGACACGATCCCCGGGAGTATGCCCGAATGGACAGATAACGTATTAGATCGTTGTCAATCCATGTTTCACCGGGATAAGAATCATCCCTCTGTGATCATATGGTCGCTTGGTAATGAGGCCTTTGGTGGTGATAACTTTTTGAAGCTGCATGAATACCTCAAAGAGCAGGACCCTACGAGAGTCGTCCATTACGAAGGTGTGACGCGTTATAGAGCGTCTGAAGCCGCTTCAGATATAGAGAGTACCATGTATACGAAGCCGCATGAAGTTGAAGCGTATGCAAAACGGGCTGAATCAACGGAAGGTGACGTTAAGCCGTACATTCTATGCGAATACAGTCATGCCATGGGGAATTCGTGTGGCAATCTTTATCAGTATACAACGTTATTTGATCGCTATCCGATACTCCAAGGTGGCTTTATTTGGGATTGGAAGGATCAAGCGCTCAGGACAGAAACGGAGGAGGGTATCCCTTATCTAGCGTATGGCGGAGATTTTGGAGAAAGCCCGCACGACGGTAATTTTTCAGGTAATGGCCTGGTGTTTGCCGATGGCATCGTCAGTCCCAAGATATATGAAGTCAAGAAGTGCTATCAGAATGTGACCTTCGAAGCGATTGACCTCTCAGAGGGGAAGTTCCGGGTGTTCAACCGCTTCTTGTTTACACACCTTCACGATTATGATTGCTATATGGAAGTGTTACAGGATGGTGAGGTCGTATATACGACCAGAGACACACTCGATGTGGCCCCGTTATCGACAAAGGAGATTCACTTAGATTTGAAACATGCGTTGGGGGAGGCGTCCCCATGCCATGCGTCACATGAGTATATACTAACCCTCAGCTTGCGTTTAAAACAGGCCACGTCATGGGCGGACGAGGGACATGAGCTTGCCTTTGAACAATTCAGACTCCCCAGTGCAAATCGAAGTACAAACCAAAGCGCAAACCAAGGTACGCAAGGTAAGTCTAAACATCATGCTCAACACGTGACAGAGACTGAGACTATTGCTGTAAGTCGGCAAGCATCACCCCATACCCATGCAAAACGAATAGTCACACAAGATGACGACTTAACACTGATCCTTGAAGGAGAAGACTTCAGTGTGACTTTTAACAAAGTGTCAGGTGAGCTACAGTCATACATCTTTAAGGGGATAGCACTCATCAAGCGTCCTCCCGTCCCGAATTTTTGGCGGGCGATGACGGATAACGATAGAGGCAACAAGCTCGATCAGAGAAGTGCGACGTGGAAAACAGCCGGAGAAAGAAAGTCGCTTCAAGCGTTCACTTATGATGCTTCGCCCCACTGCATCACTGTCCAAACCACATATACATTGCCAACGACAACACCGTCCCACTGTCATATTCACTATAAAGTGAGCACGGAGGGAGCCATCACGGTCGAACTGGCACTTCACCCGGGTGAGAACCTCCCTGAACTGCCTGAAATTGGGGTGATGTTAGAGCTGGACCCATCGTTCAACAATCTATCCTGGTTTGGAAAAGGACCACACGAGAACTATTGGGATCGGAATAAAGGCGCTAAGGTTGGTCTTTACAGTGCGAAAGTAGAGGAGCAGTATGTACCGTACCTTAAACCGCAGGAGTGTGGGAACAAAACGGATGTAAGGTGGGTTAAGCTAACGAACCCCACAGGAATAGGTGTGCAAATCATAGGTTTACCGTTAATAGAATTCAACGCCTTGCCGTACACCCCATCTGAGTTGGAGCAGTATGATCACGGTTATGAATTACCTCATAGTGATAAAGTCGTGGCCAGAATCAACCATAAGCAAATGGGCGTCGGTGGAGATGACAGCTGGGGCGCGCCAACTCATCCAGAGTACACCCTATACGCGGATAAGGTGTACACATACGCCTTTGAGATCAGAGGTATAGAGGATAGAGAGGAAGACAGAGAGGCGGACAAGAGAGGCGGTTAAATAGCATAGGTAAAATAGATCGTGTTTAATCCGATCAAGGTGTTTACAGGTGTTTAACAGGTATTTGGGTTTACTCACGTCATAAGGAGATATGATCACGTCATAAGTAAAGGAGGTAGGGAATAGTGACGAAAACCACTGAACGGCTTCATACCAATCCTCTGCAGACGAGAGAGCAAGTTCAGATGGCCTTAGAACAAATATGCCTGCCGACGAAACCATACTTCAATAGGAGTAAAACAACCCTGCAATTAGGAGCAACAGGTGCCGGACACCCCGACGCCATAGCAGGGATGGAAGGTTTTGCTCGTTTACTGTGGGGCATCATTCCCTACCAGGCCGGAGGGAAAATGTATCAGGATTGGGACGATATCATACAAGGGGTTCGAAATGGAACCCATCCAGAGCACGAAGCCTACTGGGGAGACATCACAGACTACGATCAACGTATCGTCGAAATGGCCGCATTCGGTCTTGCTCTGGCCCTTATACCCGACCAAATCTGGGAGCCATTAAGCGAAGAGGAAAGACGGCATTTCATCTCATGGTTAGATCAGATTAACGCTTATCACAGCTATGATTGTAACTGGTTGTTCTTCCGTGTGTTAGTCAATCTTGGGTTCAAGCAAGTCGGTGGCCCCTATAACGAAGAAAAGGTGGCCCAAAGCTTAGATCGGATCGATGCGTTTTATGTGGGGGATGGCTGGTATTCAGATGGCGTCAATGCGCATTGCGATTACTACACGTCGTTTGCCATTCATTTTTACAGTTTAATCTACGCCAAATTAATGGAAGGTGATGACCCTGAACGTGTTGCGCTTTATAAACAGCGGGCGGGGTTATTCGCTCAAGATTTTATCTATTGGTTTGCCAAAGACGGTTCTGCCCTCCCCTATGGGCGGAGTCTGACATATAGGTTTGCACAGGCTGGATTTTGGAGTGCCCTGGCTTATGCTGAGATACACCCCTTTTCCTACGGTGTCATGAAGGGTATCATTCTCAATCATTTGCGCTGGTGGTTCAAGCAGCCCATATTCAACCCTAACGGGACCCTGAGTATTGGTTATGCCTACCCTAACCTGGTTATGGCTGAGAACTACAATGCACCAGGCTCGCCCTATTGGGGGTTAAAAGTATTCTTAATCCTAGCTCTCCCAGCTGATCACCCGTTTTGGCAAGCGGCAGAAGAACCCTTACCTCCATTACACAACCGATCCGTTCAACGACCGCCACATTTTATTCTTTGTAGGCAAGACGATCAGAACCATGTCCTTGCCTTTAATGCCGGGTATCCCTTCACGAATGCTCACACTCACACATCAGCAAAGTATGAAAAGTTTGTTTATTCTAATGTATTCGGTTTTAGTGTGCCACGGGCTGAATGGGGACTAGAGCAAGGTGCCTTTGATTCAATGCTGGCCCTGAGTGAAAGAGATCATCTGTACAGAGTCAAAAGACAAAGTGAAACATACACCATCGAAGACCAAGTCATTTATACAAAGTGGCGACCATGGCGGGATGTGACCGTACATACCTGGCTCATTGTCGGAACGCCGTGGCATGTAAGGGTTCATAAAATTCAAACTCATAGAGAGCTAGATGCAGCCGATGGTGGTTTTGCACTAGGTAAAGCACGTGGACACCCCAGTCCTGAGATTACTGAGCACATCCGCAATGAAACAGAGCTTCTCGTCAGTAGTGAGAATGGGTGTAGTGGCGTGACATTGCTATACGGTAAAGGCCATACAACACTCATCCATCCGCACGCCAATACGAATCTGATTCACCCGCGTACAGTCATCCCCACGGTACAATCGATTTTGCCTGTTGGCACCCACTGGCTTGTCACGGCCTTTTTTGCTGACCCCTGCCCGCATGTGGAGTGGAAAGCATGGGATAAAACCCCTAGAGTGAACCACATAAATGGCGGCATAAGCATCTTGTCGAGAGAAGGTGACGCTCTCTTTACCCGGGAAATAAGTGAGCCGTAGCGCTATAAAAGGGGTAACGCCTTTTATATAAAACATTTTTTAGAGGAGGAAGATTGTGTATGCTTCATTTTTCCCGACACAAAGGCGTATTGATGACAGTGTGTAGCTTGTTGATGTTTTCTCTATTGACAGCGGCTTGGCCCACGCAGGCGGCCGATGATGAGGTCGTTAAGGTTTATCCCGGCATCCAGTATCAGACACATGAAGGGTTCGGGACCTCTCTCGCTTGGTTTGGGCATGCTGTGGGAGGCTTTTCCGAACTGAACAGAACGGCGATTGCTGATTTACTCTTTGATCCAGATGAAGGATTAGGGCTGAATATCGTCAGGTACAATATTGGCGGTGGTGATCACCCGGACCAAGACTGGTTAAGGCCAGGTGCTGATGTACCAGGGTTTCAACCGGTTGAAGGAGAGTGGGATTGGACAGCCGATTCCCATCAGCGCTGGATGATGCAAGCAGCAAAGGAAAGAGCGGGTGAGCATTTTATCGCTGAAGCTTTTTCCAATTCACCACCGTATTGGATGACCTACACCGGGACTTCTTCAGGTAACGGTAGAGAAGACAATTTGCGACCTGAATATGCCGAAGCCTTCGCGGAGTATCTTACAGAAGTGGTGAAGCATTATGATGAGCACTGGGATGTGACATTCAGAACATTGAATCCGTTCAATGAACCGAGCCATTACTGGCAGGAAAGGGGCCGCCAAGAAGGCGCTCATTTTGATGTTGCTACTCAAGAACAGATTATTGCTCTGGTTCATGACGCTCTAAAAGAAAAAGGGTTGTCCACTGACATTAGTGTTATGGATGGTAAGTCTATCTGGGACACCATATGGCAATGGCGAGATTACAGTGCCACAACTCAATCATATGTGAGTCAGATTAATGGGCACGGTTACTATGGTAGTGTGAATGACCAACAAAATTTGCATCGTATCGCTAAGTCAGAAGGTAAGAGACTGTGGATGTCTGAAGCGGATGGTGGCGGCGGAACAGATCCGTTCGGCCGTTATCGTTTTGCACCTGATGATATGGAGCCTGCCCTAAATCTTTCCAACATGATCTCCACTCATCTAAAAGAAATGCAGCCAGCTGCCTGGATCTTCTGGCAAGCGGTCGAAAACTACCCGGAGAACATTCGGGGGGATCATACTTGGGGATTAATACATGCGAACTTTGAAGAAGAGGGCTCTCAAGGCTTAGCAGAGGAAGAATGGAGAACGAATAAAAAGTACTATGCTTTTGCGCAGTATTCTAAGTTCATTCGCCCCGGCTACCAGCAAATCGGAATTGACGGCTCAGATGCTGTTGCCTTCATCGATTGGCAGGATGAGAGACTCGTAATCGTGCAGACCAATGAGGGGACTTCCAGTGTAGAAAAAACTTTTGATCTATCGGACTTTAATGATGTTGGGGAAAAAGTACAAGTGTATAGAACCTCTGAAACAGAGGATTTAGTACAATTAGATGATATGATAATCGCTAACGAAAAGCTGACAACCATATTACCACGTGAATCAATAACGACTTTTGTCATTGATGGTATGCATTATACGCATCAGAAAAAGCAGAACGTTGCTTTGAATAAACCGGTGACAGCGACCAGTGAACAGAGTGGCAATGAAGTAGAGCATATGGTTGATGGCCAATGGGATACTCGGTGGTCCGCACAAGGTTACCCACAGTCTGCCGTCATCGATTTAGAACAATCGTATACCATCGACAAGGCTGAACTCGCACCCTATCAAAATAGAGCTTATCAATATCGGATAGAGGCGTCTACTGATGGAGAGCATTATACCACTATCGTAGACCGTACCTCTAATACAACTGGAGGACTTTTACTTACTGATGGATTTTCTCCCGTTGATGCTCGGTATATTAAATTGACCGTCACAGGGGCTCATCGATATACAGGAGACTGGGTGAGCATCCGTGATCTAAGACTTTATGAGTCGCAGCCTACGCAACCTACAATGTCTGAATTACACAATCAATTTAAGCAGTACAAAGCGTCGGAGAATGTTACAGGCCCACTAGTCCGTCAATTAGAAAATAAATTGGACCAAGCGCAACGTCATCTCAATAAAGGGCACAAGGACCAAGCCTTGAAACACCTGAACGACTTTTTAAAGCATCTATCTAATGAAGCTTTACGGAAACATATCACAGAAGAAGCCCGACTCAATTTGCATTCTCAGGCACAAGCCTTAATTGACTCTCGGCTTGAAGACTGAATATAACGTCTAGTTGCTACAGGGTATCGTTCGTACGACGATACTCTTTTTTTATGAGCCATATTTGAGACGTTCGATGCTGAAATGGTGTAGAACGAAGAGACTAAGACAATGACAGTAAGTGTTCACAAAGGCAACAAACTCACGTGGGTAACAATAATAATAAGTCTCTACCTTGAAAAATAAAAGGCATCCCTATAAGATAATAAATAAGCTTGTTAGGCTTATAACAACTTATGGATAGCGAGTGCACAAAAAATTGTACATTGAGAGGGATCAAATATGTCTAAACAACAAATTGGTGTGATTGGTTTAGCCGTTATGGGAAAGAATCTCGCGCTAAATATAGAAAGTCGAGGTTATTCCGTCTCTGTCTATAATCGGTCAGAGGAAAAAACAGTTGAATTCCTAAATAATGAAGCCCAAGGTAAAAACTTTGAAGGTACATACAGTATTGAATCGTTCGTCAACTCCTTGGAAAAGCCACGTAAAATATTACTGATGGTGAAAGCAGGGGCGCCCACAGATGCGACAATTCAATCATTACTGCCTCATCTAGATAAAGGAGATATTCTCATAGACGGCGGTAACACGTTCTTCCAGGATACGATGAGACGTAACAAAGAGCTAGAAGCATCAGGTGTCCACTTTATTGGAACAGGCGTTTCAGGTGGAGAGGAAGGTGCACTAAAAGGCCCTTCTATCATGCCAGGTGGTCAAAAAGAAGCTTATGACCTAGTCGAACCCATTCTTAAGGCCATTTCTGCCAAAGTGGATGGAGACCCTTGTTGTACGTATATCGGTCCCAACGGTGCCGGCCACTATGTAAAAATGGTTCATAACGGGATCGAATACGGTGATATGCAACTGATATCCGAAGCGTATTTTATTATGAAGCAGGTGCTCAATCTCAGCACTGAAGAACTTCATGAGGTTTTCGCTGACTGGAATAAAGGAGAGCTAGACAGCTACCTAATTGAAATCACGGCTAATATCTTTACCAAAAAGGATGACGAAACGGGTAAACCGATGATTGACGTTATTCTAGATACAGCAGGGCAAAAGGGAACAGGAAAATGGACAAGCCAAAACGCTTTAGATTTAGGCGTGCCACTGCCGATCATCACTGAATCTGTGTTTGCTCGTTTCATTTCGGCCTTGAAGGAAGAACGAGTTAAAGCAAGCAAAATCTTAAATGGCCCACAAAAGACATCCTTCGATGGAGACAAAAAAGAGCTCATTGAGGCTGTCCGCAAAGCACTATATATGAGTAAAATCGTGTCTTACGCGCAAGGGTTTGCTCAAATGCGTGCCGCATCAGAAGAGTACGATTGGAATCTGCGTTACGGCGATATCGCCATGATTTTCCGCGGCGGTTGTATTATCCGAGCACAGTTCCTACAAAAGATTAAAGAAGCATATGACCAGGAACCAGGTTTAGCGAACCTCTTACTAGACCCTTACTTTAAGGATATCGTTGAAAATTACCAGTCGGCTTTACGCCATGTGGTATCTGTGGCGATTGAACATGGCATTCCAGTACCATCATTCTCAAGTGCCATCGCTTATTATGATAGCTATCGTACGGAAACATTACCGGCAAATCTCTTACAAGCCCAACGTGACTACTTTGGGGCACACACTTATCAACGAGTGGATAAAGAAGGAACTTTCCATACCCAGTGGACCTAAGAGGGTATGAGCGAGCATAACCTTTTTCCAATATAAAACCCAATAAATTCCTTAACGCCATCAGACGGGTTAAGGGCTGTTATAAGCATAAAAAGTAGGGGGTTAGTTGCCCACTCAACCTTAATACCACCATTCAACCCAGCCGAAAGCAAAAGTGAAACGGACATCACCGGTTTCCGATTTTTTGGGCTGGGTCTTCTTTTTTTAAAGAGCTTAGAAAATATGAGGAACCACGACAAACGATTACGACCACGATATAAAGGAGTACTTTTAACATGAGAATGACGGTTGTCATAATGATCTTATTAAGCACACTTGTCTCGGGATGTGCTGTAGGCCAAGATAATGCAGAATCTTTTGAAACGAGTATCACTCATGTTCAATACATAGGTCAGGACGATGACTTTGTAAAAGACCTTCAGGATGTAGACGTGCAAGTCAATCATAACGAAGAGATAGATTTAAGTGATGATGCGTTCAAAAATATTCTGATTGATGCAGAACATAGGAGACTATCACGGAGTGCCATAATACACGCTCTGCAGGAAGGCTATCATGTATTTTTCGTCAACGTTGTCAATACGAGGTTTATTTCTCAGCATTACCTACAGACCGATTCTTATGAAGCGTTAGTAGAAGGTGGATCTGCTATTGTCCAATTGCTATTAGCTGATGCCAGCCAAGCTAAACTCACTTCACACTATATCGGTTGGGACGATGAGAATGACAAAATAGAAATGTTGAATGCCATAGAGGATTATAGACAAGACGTCGAGAGCGATAGCTGAGTATTTTTATAATATAATTTTTTGGGAGGATTTTTCTGATGGAAACGTTCGGTAGAGGTTGTCTGTATATTATTGTTGGCATCGGCGTCATGATGCTACTCGCTCTAGTCACTCAAAGCCATATTAATATACCCTTGATCATCGCAATACCTTTAATCATTTTTGCGTTTGTCGTAGCGAAGAAGAAAACAGACAGAAGTCAGTAATGTTGGGAAATGCTAAGACAAAGGCGTTAAGACACAAAATAAAAAACCACCCAAGTTGGGTGGTTTCAGATTGTAGAAAAACCTCTTTTGCATCCATTACTGACCTCTATGGTATAAGTCGATAAACGCATGGAAAATTTCTACGACTTGATAAGAGAGAAGCGTCATAGCCGTTAAAGAAAAGAATGCGATCATGATGATACGGATCCACATCATTATGATTCCTCCTTTGATAGAGATTGACTTAAAAAGATAAACATTGACTATCAAAAGAAGGAACAATCACATACTTAGATTGATAAAAAACGGGCTTGAGCAACATCTTTTGTCTCATAAGTTGGATCACTAGCGTTGCATAAAAGTCTATTCATTATTTGACAGA
>NZ_JAERVL010000007.1 GCF_016745835.1 Caldalkalibacillus salinus
ACGTATGGATTTGATCTTCTGCTATATTGATTGTTGGAACAAAACTATTTTTTAGTTTCGAATCTTAGTTCCAAAATATCTCCTTTTTGAGTCTACAATTCTTTATAAACACCTTGGATATGCTTCAGCACTTCCACTTTTGTGTTTCTACATAGTGATAACATGCTTGTAAATCACTTGCTCTCCACTCGAAAGGATTCTCCACACGAATTCACGAGTTTCACCATTTTCATTTCGTGTAGTAATAATAAAAGTTTTATCTCCTATATATTCTACATTTGTTATGTTTTCTACCTTTTCTACAAAGGTCGATTCAAACATATCTTCTTCACTCATAAAAAAAATAGACTTTTCTTTCACAATTTCTTCAGCATTAAAGTAATAGTATAAATTAAATGGACCTGTTAACAAGATGCATGTCATAATTAATGCCATTGCTAAACCGATATAAAAAAATGACTTCACGTTCAATTCCTCCTATAATTTATAAATAATAAGTGTGGCCTACTTTTATAATCCAGTGTATAATACAAGGAATCAAAAACCAATGTGGTCTGTTGATTCCTTGTATTTTTCCACTGACGAATCCTCATTTAACTTTCCATATATAAGAAGTTCTTATGATATGATGGATTGTGAAACTTAACAGGGGAGCGGTAAACAGTTATGTGGAAGAATAAAAAAAGTGTTTTTATAATCTTGATTCTTTTTCTGTTAATCGTAATAATGGTTTTTTCCCCTACAATAATAGCGCAATTTAATAAGTATTTATTAGACCGTAACAAAGAAGTTGTAACTGAAACTAAAATCGTAACCACCGAAGAGTTTTTAACAATCACTTACGAACAAATGAAATTAGCACAGCAACTAGAGTCCTCAAAAAAATACTCCATGGTGGCTGAAGAAGTAAGAGATGGTTACGATAAAACGAGTAAGACTTACTACTTTTTAGATACTCATCCAGAGATTGAGAAAGTCAAGATTGAGTTATCGATTACGAAATATCATAATAATGGTGAAACAATTAAATTTATCAATGATAAAGGTCATATTATAGAAGTGTATTCAAAAGATGAATGGAAAATATACAAAGAGAGTCAGTAATTTAAAAAGAAAAGCCAGCCCTCATTGGAGCTGGCTTTTACCTATTTGCGTTCACAGAACGCTGTGCAAGTATGACTTATTCAGCTTGAGATAGATATTCATCTGGGTTAACCGCCACGCCATCTTCTCTCACTTCAAAGTGAACGTGGATACCTAAATCTTGATGAAATACGTTACGCCCTGCAGAACCAAGCAGGTCTCCTTGGTGTACTTCGTCACCCTCGGCGACTTGTAGATCTTCAAGGCTTTGATAGACAGTGACGAGCCCGTTATCATGCTCAACCTCTACATAATGACCGACAAGGGGGTCTTTGTCTGCTGCAACGACGGTGCCTGATAGAGCGGCAATCACATCAAAGCTTTCTTCATCAGATCTGGAAATACTGATGCCTTGGCTAGGATAGTACGTGCGATCATACTCTACCATCGCATTGCTTTGCTCCTCTTCAGACGCATCGTCTTCATAGAAATTAAGCACGACTTGTACTTCCTCATCCTGTGCCACCGGCCAGATCATCTCTTCTTGCTCAGACGCAACCGGTACGGCGTCTTCATCACCTTGATAGACTTGGTCTACATCTTCTTCCTGACCCGCTTCATAGTCTACGCTATCCTCAAATCCTAGCTCTTCACTATCAATGGCATAGTCATTGGGGTTCTGATACCATGTGATAAGAGCAAGGATAAGGGCTGCAGCTGCTAGGTAAACGGCTGGGAAGAACCATTTTCTGCGCAACATCTTTTTCCATCCTGAGGAAGTGGTTTTTACTTCTTCAGGATGCTGTTTGTTTTGTTCATCTTTCATTTTCATCACCTCAGCAACCATTCTTGCCAGTTTCATAGACTTTATACATGCTGAGGTAAAAATTTATTATGCCCAAACAAGGCGTCTTTATCCATAAAAAACGCCCTGTTTCTATTCGTTTTCTGTGTTTTGATTGGAAGCGATCCATTGCCTATAATCTTCAATGGCAATATTCTCATAGTAGTACTGCACAATTTCCTCGGCCGTATGCCCCTCAGCGGCCATACCGTTTGCCCCCCACTGGCTCATACCTACCCCATGGCCATATCCTGTGGTCTGTATGACAGCTGATTGATTGACGATGGATATGTCAAAATGAGAAGAGTCTAGTTCTAGTAACTCTCTTATTTCTTTACCTGTGAACGTCTGATCTCCGATGGCCACTTCACTTACTCTGTTCCCTGCCGTTCTGGAGACCACTTCCATAACCGGCTGATCTGAACTAGCGGGTACACTTATAGTCGTGTTCAGCTTGTCTTGTAATGCTTCTATGCTCATTGTGGTTTCGTTCTTATAGTGAGGAGATTCGGTATCCCAAGGGCTTTCGACACTTCTAAGATAAGGGATTTCTGCACCCCAATAGTCTTCAGAGTTCTCCGTGTAGCCATTACTGGTTGAGAAAAATGTTGCATTGATCGGGTGTCCTTGAAATGTGAGCACCAGCCCCATCGTGGCGTTTACGGCTTCGTTAATACGGCTAATTTTTCGCTCATATTCAATCCCCCAACGTGCTCGAAGTTCCTCTTCATTTTGAAATACTTGGTGCTTTATCGTGTCTGTGACCACAGACCCCTCCGGTACATCTGAGAAGTCTTTCTCCACTAAACGCCGGATAATATACGTTCGAGCGGCTAACGCTTGCGCTTTTAATGCTTCGAGCTCAAAATCTGTGGGCATTTCGGACGCCACTACCCCACGAATGTACGCTTCAAGTGGGACTTTTTCAATGTCACCTGTTTCTGTTCTATACACGGACACCATAATAACAGGCGCATTCCCCTGTTTAGCAATGGCTAGGGGAACATGTTGTTGCTCTTGAACTTGTCCAGCGCCTTTGGGCATGAATTGTACAATAACAGCGGGTACGATCAGTAGACAAAGGACTAGAACGGACGCGAGAAAAGTGATCGGTCGAATCATGGTTTATTCACTCCTATAGATATGATGTCATTTAGAACGGACAACCCTGTATGTTCCCATCCTATGACACCCGTGGCGTGAATATGATAGATTCCAAGTAAAACAGGTATTAATCTAAATCTGCTTCGTGAGCGGCTTCAAGTTCAAACAGGCGAACGTTCATCTCATGACGACTAATATCCATGTCGCTAAGTTGTTCTGGCTCTTCACCACAAAATTTAAAATATACTGTTTTGTTTCATTTGTATTAACACCAAAACCCAGTCTTGGACTTTATTTTTCAAAGACAATAAGTTAATAAGTATTTATTTCTCCTTTAAACGTCTTTTTTTGTTACTAAAACACTTATATGTTATTCTTGAATAGTAGAATATTTTCCTCGTTATACAAATACTAGGAGTGGTTATCAGTGATGAAAAACCCTTGGAAAATCGCTTTTTTTAGTTTATCCGGTGTATTTATACTCGTTATGGCAATAATGCTCTCTTTTATCAATGATATTGGACCTGGGAATCTTAAGTTGATACTCTCTTTAGATAAAACCGATCATGACTATCTCATCCCGATGCATACATTGAATACAACCGATAAACGAATCGTACCAATAGAGGTAACACCTGAAGGACATAGAATTTACCTAACCGATATAACACGTAGCACAGATGTTCAAAAACTTTTGAAGGAACGCTTAGAAAAGGAAGGTTGGACATTTACTCGACAAGAAGGATCATCCTATTTTTTTGATAAAGGGAAGGAACAAACAATTGTAGGGACTTATATATGGAATAGTGATTACGTTAGAATCTCCATTCCTAACAATGTCGTAAATATTGCGGGTTGATAAATTTGTTTCTTGTATATATGGCATACTCGACCGGAGGATCTGGTTTAATTCTTTCAGGAACCGTTTTAATAGATGTTACCCAAACGTGAGAACAACCTACGACATCAGCTTCAAGTTGTCACTCTCGATGATATAGTTACATAATCTATAACTCTTTTTTTGAAACTTTATGCCCCTCACCATACTCCTCCATTTGTTTTAATAGGTTTTTCATTAGACAACGATGTTAACTATGTATCGAATATATTCCAACAGAATCTGCATCCAGCCCTTCTTGTTACAAAGTTCGCCCATTAGTTGAAAAACTTAAAAGTATCTTTCACATCCGCTCATGTCCATTTAAGAGATGCGACCTCAAAAAATAGGCCCACCGTTAACGGAGGGCCTAAGCGTTTTTATGAAACTTTGCTTTTAAATAAGATTAAGCGAATGACGCTTGGGACATATTGATACTGTTGACTTTCTCATCTACAATTTCTCCTGCTTCATTCATGCGATCGAGCTGTGCACCGACTTTAACCAATTTGTGTACGATGTTGTCATACCCGCGATCTATGTGATGCACGGCCCCTATTTCTGTTTGGCCTTCTGCTACTAATCCGGCTAATATGAGCGCTGCACCCGCACGAAGATCCGTTGCAGAAACTTTCGCTCCTTTGAACGTGGTGTTCCCTTTGACAAAAGCTGAGCGCCCCTCAATCTTGATGCTGGCGTTCATGCGTTTGAATTCTTCAACGTGCATAAAACGGTTTTCAAATACCGTCTCTGTAATGACACCTGCGTCATTCGAGACGCACAACAGCGCCATCATTTGAGCTTGTAAATCTGTAGGGAAACCAGGATAAGGTAACGTTTTAACATCAACTGATTTGAGCTTTCGGTTACGCCCATCAACGGTAATGCCGTCCTCTAATTCTTGAACGTCAACGCCCATCTCGGTCAGTTTAGCGACAAGTGGGTATAGATGTTGAGAAATTGCCCCATCCACCTGGAGTTTGCTCTTCGTCATCGCTGCAGCGATCATATAAGTGCCAGCTTCTATTCTATCCGGTATAACGGCATGACGCGTCCCACACAGTTCCTGGACACCCTCGATTCTAATCGTACCAGTGCCTGCACCTCTTACGTTAGAACCCATAGCGTTGAGGTAATTCGCTAAATCTACAATTTCAGGTTCCTCAGCCGCATTTTCAATGACCGTTGTACCCTCTGCTAAGGTTGCAGCCATCATAATGTTTTCAGTGGCACCGACACTCGGAATGTCGAGATACACTTTTGCCCCTTTGAGACGTCCTTTTCTTTTCACTTCAACAAAGCCGTTGCCGACTGTGACTTCTCCACCAAGGGCTTCGAAGCCTTTGAGGTGCTGGTCTATGGGACGTGAACCGATGGCACAACCGCCTGGTAAAGCCACTTTTGCTCTTCCCTCTCGTGCTAAAAGGGAACCCATCACAAGTACAGACGCACGCATCTTACGCACATACTCATAAGGAGCTTCTGTGGAAACATCTTCGGACGCATTGATGGTTAAGTTTCCATCCTGATACGACGCTTTAATATTGAGATAGCGCAAAACCTCGATGATGGTAAAAACATCATCAAGCGCTGGAACTTCTTCTATTACACTTGTTCCTTTTGATCCTAATATGGATGCAGCAATTACAGGTAAAACAGCATTTTTTGCACCACTTACTTTTATTTTACCCGATAACTGCCGGCCACCATGGACAATAATTTTATCCAATGGATTCCCCTCCGCCTCATGTTCTCGTTAATGTTCCTGTAGGATCAGCGGATAACCTATCGTGACAAACGTTTGATCTTCTAATGTGTTTTGACGTGCAGACATTTGTATATTGAATTGACTATCGTCAGTCATTTGAACACGATTCTCCCATGTTGGAATATATCCTGTTTGACTTAGAAAGTTCTCATCCGTCACAATTTGTTTTTCATACCCTTGCCATTCTGTCATCCACTGACCGAATATATTTTGCTCGATAGCTTGCCTAAAAAAAGCATTCGTTGATTGTGCATGCCAAGTGATAAATTGTTCAGGCTCTTGAATAAATGACTGGAACCATTGCTCCAGTTCAACATACTCTTCGGCCCATGCTTGATCCATGACCGTAACACGGTCAGAACTAGACCAAGTGTAAATAATTTTCGTCTGATGATGACTTTTTTGGGGGTCGTTGATTAAATTAATTTTATGGGTCGTACCGTTGACTTCTTTTTCCCAGCTTTTCAGTTCAGTTATTTGCTCTGGATGCTCTTGATGTGTCAACTGTTCCTCTTTATCCAAGGTAAACGAGGAGTCTGTCGCCTGTAATGCTTGCTCTAATTGTGTGACAGTTTCCGTATCCGTACTGCCTCTCCAAACCACTTTCCAATCAGTCAAGTGAAGGTCATGATGAAGATTAATCATGCTGTCTACTTGCTGTACAACATCGACTGTCCCTAACAGATTGTCCTCATCCTCTGGAGAACCTTCATATTCAGGATGACTTGTATCCATGGTCTGCGCTACTGTCATTATATGCGGCATACTTGTCCATTGCGCTATCGTTGGATAAAGAAATAAACAAAAAATAATGGCTATTCCCGCTATGATTTCACCCTTGCTCTTAACCATAATCTCCTCACTCCCAAATGTTTATATTCCCAGTTTCTCCAGCCCGGGAGTGAGGCATACTTGTGAAATTATAACTATTCTCGACACTTATTGACCTAAAATATGTATCCTAATCGTGATGTCCAATCTATGTAAGCAATAAAGAACTGTGCCACACCATGGCCGATCCATACGGCCAAAAGCACATGTAGAATTTTTGCTTGGGCATTACTTACACTTGTGAGGAAGAGGTCAAATCTTACCGTTTGTAAAGCCCACCAACTTACGACGATTAACACGATGGTGAGCACCATATTTAACAGTGCCGTGAACCCGATTGAAGCCATTGATTCTTCCATAGGTACATCCCCTCATCATCATTTTACCGATTTCGACAAAATTTTTCAATTTCCTTTAAATGGACTTCTCCATTTTAGATGACAGTTCATACAAAAGTCCTAACTCTAAAGAGTTAGGACTAATCTTTATCATATGATATTCATACCCGATTGACAAGCACTAGCGGAAAATATCATAAATATTGAAGTTGGAGGCAAAGAAATCAAGCGCATAGGAAGGAAACACACCCAATAATAGTGTCCCAAACGTGCATAACACGATCACCGTTCCAATACCGTACGTTGTATTAAGTGACGTCTCACTCCCCGCTCGGAGATACATTTGACGTATAACCCCGAAATAATAATAGTAGGAAATGACGCTTCCAAGAACCATGACGGTCGCCAGCCACCAGTTTCCTGCATCCAAGGATCCTAGAAAGATATAAAACTTACCAAAGAACCCGGCTGTAACTGGAAGGCCAGCCAAAGAAATGAGAAAGATGGACATCGTCACAGCTTGAAAAGGCGAACGATGATACAAACCAGCGAAACCAGACAATTCTTCTGTTCCTGTGTCTTGAGACACGGCCTGTATAATCGCAAAAGCACCGATGTTCATAAAAAGGTAGGCCACGAGATAAAACAACATCATGTCTAGCATATACGGACTAAAGACGGCAAAAGGAACGAGAATGTAACCGGCCTGTGCCACACTGGAATAAGCAAACATACGCTTCACATTGGTCTGTCTGAGTGCAATCACATTACCTACTATAATGGTAATCGCAGCAATGATGCCGATAAATACTGTCGTCTGAGAAAAAACCATAATCTGACCACTCGCTGGGTCATATATATTAAAGCTGATCAGGAAAAAGCGCAAAATAAAGGCAAAGCCTGCTGCTTTTGAGACCACGGACAAGAACGCTGTAATGGGCGTTGGGGCCCCCTGGTAGACATCAGGCGTCCACATATGAAACGGAATGACGGCGATCTTGAAAGCCAAACCGACAAACGTTAGGAAAAAGGCAAAAAAGATGACGAGATCGTAACCTTGTTGCAAAGCAATAGGCAAGCGCTCAGCAACGACGTATAAGTTCGTCGTGCCCGTAAGTCCATAGACAAAAGACAAACCGTATAACGTTATAGCAGTTGCGATCCCACCGTTGACAACGTATTTAAAAGCTGATTCGTTTGACTGTAACCGTTTCTTTCTCATGCCAACTAAGATATAGGTGGATAAGGACAACAGTTCTAGACCGATAAACATGGTAATCATATCGGCTGAAGAAGCCAAAATCATGGCTCCCAACACTGCAGTCAAAATTAAGTAATAGTACTCTGCTTCGTGAGGCGTGTCTTTCTTTTTAATGTAATCCAGTGACAATAGGAAGACGAGCGCTGCACCCACAAGGAATATCAATTTAAAACCAATGGCGAACCCGTCTAACCGAAAAGTCTCATATAAAATATGCTGAATCGGTTCATTTATATTTTTGATTACAAAGAGGAGGGCAACACCGATACCCGCTAAGCCGAGCCATGCGATGATTTTCCGATCCACTTTATCCTTGAGGAATAAGTCTAATAACGACAAAAATGTGGCAACACCAAGGATGATAAATTCTGGCATCATGATCCCCCAAGGATAACTGAGTAAAGTTTCTAAATCCATTTGTTACCCCCCTATCCTTGCTAGAAATATTTGTATAGAAAGATCCAAGGTTTCACTAAGAACGCTTGGGTAAACCCCGATAAGCACAATAAAGCCTAGTAATATCGCCATCGGAACAACTTCAAATCCTCTGGCATCACTCAGGTGTGCCCACTCTTCTTTTGCCGGCCCAAAGGTGGTATTCAGAACGGCTCGTAGCAGGTAAACGGCCGTTAGAATAATCCCTAAGACACCAATAGCAGCCACGACTGGGTAGGTATTAAACAGGCCGAGGAACGATAGGAATTCACTGATAAAGCCGCTCATACCAGGCAAGCCTAAATTGGCCATGGCCCCAGCGAGAAAGACGCCACAAACAAAAGGCATATTTTTGGCTAGGCCCCCTAAATCACTGATCATGGACGTCTCAGTTCGCTCATAAATCACGCCGATGATAAAGAAGAGCAGTGATGAGATGAGGCCGTGTGAAATCACCTGAAATATGGCCCCCTGTAGACCCGAATAGTTTAAAGCGGCGATACCTAATAAGACGATCCCCATATGTGAAACGGATGAATAAGCTAGCACCTTTTTCAAATCGTTTTGTACAAAAGCCAGCACAGCTCCATACAGGATGTTAACCACACCTAATATGGCCAGGATATAGGCCACACGTTCAAACTGTTCTGGGAAGACGCCAATCCCCAAGCGGATTAAACCATATGCGCCTAATTTTAGTAAGATCCCTGAGTGAATCATGACAATAGCCGGAGGCGCCTCCACATGCACCTTCAACATCCACGAATGAAGCGGAAAGATCGGAAGCTTCACTGCAAATGCAAAGAGCAAAGCGACAAAAATGAAAAAGATGACATCTCCCGGTGGGATCGCGTATGGCCACCCACTCACACTTTGAGAGGTAAGTTGACTCACCATCACCTCTAATGCAGGTATATTTAACGTGTCCGTGATTGCGAACAGGGCGACAAATGCGATGAGCATAACCGCGGAGCCTATACCGTTATATATGAGAAACGTGTTGGCCGCACTTTCTCTATTCAGGTATCCCCATATGGCGATCAAGAAGAACATTGGGATAATGGTGAGCTCAAAGAAAATGAAGAATAGAAACAGGTTCTTGGCCATGAACACACCAAACATTCCGACCTGTAATAGGAAAAACAGAATGAAGTACGCTTTCCACCGTTTTTTGATATAAATGGAAGCCACAGCAGAGAGTGTCCCTACCACCGCTGTCAGTAGGATGAGTGATACGGACAAGCCGTCTACTCCTAACTCATAGTTGATTTGTAAGCTTTGCTGTTCCATAGACGGCATTTGTAGTTCAATCCAACTGACCTCTTCCTCGAACTGGTAACCTTGATCATTAAAGTCAAAGGCACCGAAAAGATACAACGACAAGCTCAATGGGATCAGTGTGATGACAATAGCAATCGCTTTCATCAAACCCGCTTTTTGTTTTTGAACCAAGGCAAGCACTAAAATGCCAAGTAAAGGGGAGAACGCAATAAGTGATAGTAAATGATCTTCAATAAAAGTCATCATAAGCCTGCTGCACCCCCAGTGACTATAAATGCAATAATGAGTAGGATCAATCCTAGAACAACAGTGAACCCGTACGTCTGCACTTGACCGTTTTGTAATCGTGCACCCCACTGCCCTAGTCCATTAATGAGAGCTGATACACTGTTGACGATTCCCTCGACAATGTATTTATCGAAGAATTTTAGGATAAGACCGAAGCCCTGCAACCCTCGTGTAAACGTGTAATGATACGCTTCATCAATGTAATACTTGTGGTATAACGTCTGATAGAGGGGGGTTGTTGCCTCTGCTATTGCCTTCGGTTGTACCGTTTTCTTTGCGTACATCAGGTAAGCTAATCCAATGCCACCTAGCGCCACAGCGATAGCTAAAAACATGATCCAACCGGGTCCTTCAGCCGGCATCCCGTAATTTGGCGCCGGTCCGGTCACGAGCCATTGTCCTAGATAGGTGCCAAACCAATGTGTATGAGCAAAACCAGATATGACAGCCAAAACCCCGAGTACCACCATTGGTAAAGTCATCACCACTGGGGACTCTTTTGCTTTGTTTATTTTTTGTAGCCTAGATTCCCCTCTAAATACAAGGAAGAACAGCCTGAACATATAAAAAGCGGTGAAAAACGCTGCGATTACGGCCACTGCAAACAGTCCGTAGCGTCCGTCTGCCCAAACGGCAAGCAGTATCTCTTCTTTAGAGAAAAAACCTGCAAATGGCGGAATGCCTGCGATGGCTAAGCAGCCAACAAGAAACAATGGCCACGTGATCTTCATGCGTTTGTATAAACCGCCCATATCTCTGATATCCTGCGTATGCACAGCGTGGATGACGCTTCCCGCGGCCAGGAAGAGTAAGGCTTTGAAAAAAGCATGTGTCATGAGATGAAAGACACCGGCAACATATCCCGCCGCACCTAGTGCTAACATCATAAAGCCGAGCTGAGACACTGTCGAATAGGCCAACACCCTTTTCACGTCGTTCTGCACAAGTCCGATTGAAGCGGCAAAGATAGCTGTAAAGGCGCCCACATAAGCCACTACATCAAGAGCCACAGGCGACGCTGCGAATAAAGGAAATAACAACGCGACGAGGTAAACACCAGCCGCTACCATTGTTGCAGCATGGATCAACGCACTGACAGGTGTCGGTCCTTCCATTGCGTCTGGTAACCAAGTATGTAAGGGAAACTGTCCCGACTTTCCAATCGCGCCTACGAATATCAGAATGGACACCAGCGTGATGAATCCACCTTCAAGTTGATTGGCCTCTAAGGCAGCAAAAACAACGGAAAGGTCAAAGCTCCCGACCTGCCAGAACAATAAAATAATACCGACTAAAAGCCCAATATCCCCAATTCTAGTCATGATAAAGGCTTTTTTGGCCGCCGCTCGTGCTTCCGGTTTATAGAAGTAGAAGCCCACGAGTAAAAAGGAGCAGACACCCACTAATTCCCAAAAGATATATATTTGTAATAAGTTAGGGGATAAAACGAGACCGAGCATTGAAAAGGTGAACAATGCAAGATAAGCATAAAAGACGGAAATTCGGTCGTCGCCTTCCATATATCCTCGTGCGTACACATGAACAAGCAAGCTCACGAGGGTAACGATAAACAACATTAAAGCGTTTAAAGGTGTCACTTCAAAACCCATGGTGACCAAGCGATCGCCTATTGCTAACCAATCCATGAGGACACTTGGATTCTCTTCAATACGTAACCTCTCTATTAAAGTCATTGTCGCCAAAAGGAATGACCCTACCATAAAGGTAATCCCTAACCACGCTGAGCCTTCCTTCAGCTGTCGACCGAAGGCAACAAGCAGGATAAAGGCGATAAGCGGAAAGAGAGGTATAAGCCAGGCATTTTCCATCATTCTTCTTACCTCCTATCGCTTCAACAAGTTCATTTCATCAACATTCACTGTTGTTCTGTTGCGGTATAAAGCTATGAGTATCGCTAATCCTACTGCTACCTCAGCCGCAGCAACTGAAATGGTGAATACAGTAAAGACTTGGCCAGTGATATCTGGATATAACCCTAATTTGGCAAAAGCCACGAGGTTAATGTTTACTGCATTCAACATTAACTCAATACAGATGAGGACAATAACAGCATTGCGCTTAGTGAGGGCACCGTATAGGCCAATACTGAACAATATAGCGGCCACACTTAAATACGTCCCTAAAGGTATGCTAGTCATGGGTTTCACCTTCTTTGACTTCAGGGTCTCGCCTAGCTAATATAATTGCACCAACTAAGGCTACAAGTAAGACAACGGATGTGAGTTCAAAAGGGATGACATATTTAGTGAATAGTTGGATTCCAATATTCTGTGTGTTGTCTTGATACAGTTCAGTGGCTTGTGGCTGCCAGTTAATGGTATTGACCACTCGGAGCGTAATGACAAAAAAGATAGCTACCCCCACACCGACGAATAACTTGTGCTTTGAATGTCTCGCTTCGTCTTGGTCATCATGTTTGGTCAGCATGATACCGAACAACATAATAATGGAGACGGCCCCACCGTAGATTAAGACTTGGGCAAAAGCGATAAACTCAGCATGCAACAGGATGTAAATACCCGCAATACCTATAAATGTAAAAGCAAGGGCCACAACCATATGCACAACCTTTGTCAAATTCATCATAAGTACTGCTCCACCTAGCGTGAAGAGAGCGAGAACAAAGAACGCTACCAATTCACCGGTCACGGTTTGTTCACCTCTCTTGTGCTCTCAGTATTTTCATGTAACCATTCAAGGTCTTTGAACAGTTCATCACGACTGTAAGTTGATAACTCAAAGTTATTGGACATCACGATCGCTTCTGTCGGGCAGACTTCTGTACACAAATCGCATAAAATGCAGATTTCAAAATTAATGTCATACGTATCAATTATCTTTTTCTTATTATTCGGGTCAGGGTGTGGTTTGCCTGTGAGTTGGATACAATCCGTAGGACAAACGGCCGCACATTGGTTACATACGATACACTTCTCTGGATAGAAATGCTGGATACCGCGAAAACGGTCGGGCATTTCCATTGGCTCGTCTGGATATGAATAGGTCACTTTCTTTTTTGCTAAGTTTTTGAGGGTGAACCCTAACCCTTTGACTAATCCTAGCATAGGATCACTTCCTTTTTTAGAAGAATAGTTCTTTTAGAATTGCTGTGATAAAAACATTCGCTAAGGCCAAAGGTAATAATACTTTCCAGCCGAACTCCATGAGATGGTCTGCCCGTAAACGTGGAAACGAAGCGCGTATCCAAAACATGAAGAATACGACCATAGAAAATTTGAGTAAGAACCACACCACACCCGGAATGGCACTCAGGATAGGTAATGCAAACGGGGGATGCCAGCCACCTAAGAACAAGACGGTCATCAGTGAAGCCATCGCAAACAGGTAGACATACTCTGCTAACATGAAGAAAGCAAAACGAAACCCACTATATTCCACATGATAGCCTGCGACAAGCTCTGATTCGGCCTCCGGTAAATCAAATGGGGTACGGTTGAGCTCAGCAACAGAGGCGATAAGGAATATCACGAACGCCAACGGCTGCAATAAGATAAACCAAGCATAGTCCGCTTGGGCATCAACAATCGTGATGAGATTAAGGCTACCGGAGATTAAGATGATCCCGATCACAGACATGACAAGCGGGATTTCATATGAGATCATCTGCGCAACAGCACGCATCCCCCCAAGTAGCGCATACTTGTTATTAGAAGCCCAGCCCCCCATGATGACACCAAACGTCGTCAATCCAGATATAGCGATATAATACAAGAGTCCGATCCCTATATCAGAAAAGTAGAGTCTATCCGTAAAGGGAATGACCACGATAACCATAAAAGACGGCACAAAGGCGATGACGGGTGCCATGATAAACAACGTTCGATCCGCTTTCTTGGGGATGACGTCTTCTTTTAAGAGTAATTTTAAAACGTCCGCTACGGTCTGAAGCAAGCCAAAAGGTCCACCGACTCTGTTTGGACCCGTTCTGACTTGCATAAAGCCGATCACCTTACGTTCTGCTAGAATGGCGAACGTGACAAAACCTAGCACAATACCCAAGACAGCAGCTGCTAGACCTAGAAAGGTGAGGAAGTTTAACCACGACGGAGTGGCGTACAGTAACTCTTCTATCATTTAGCCATCAACCTCCCCAAGCACAATGTCGATGCCGCCTAGTATAGTAATAAGATTGGCAATATTTTGCCCCTGTAACAATTGCGGTAACGCCTGGAGGTTATAGAAGGAGGGGCGGCGGAACTTTAAGCGATAGGGCTGTGGTTTGCCTTTACTATGAATATAGCAACCTATTTCTCCTCTAGGAGATTCTATTCTTACGTAGGTCTCACCAGCTGGCGGTTTAATGATTCTAGGCACTTTACCCATGATCTTGCCACCTTCAGGAAACTGTTCAATGGCTTGCTCTAGTATCCTTAGTGATTGGCGAATTTCTTCCATACGCACTAAATATCGTCCATAAGCATCCCCTGAAGTCTCAGTAGGGACATCAAAATCAAAGCGATCATAAATAGAATAAGGTTCATCCTTACGCAAATCCCACTTGACCCCTGTACACCGTAGATTGGCGCCACTTAAGGAGTGTTGAACGGCAAAATCAGCGTCATATGTACCCACGTCTTTGACCCGTGTGAGAAAGATCTCGTTACCTGTTACGAGGTCATGATATCCTTCTAACTGTTCTCTCATATACGGGATGAAATCCTGAACCTTCTCAATCCATCCCTCAGGTGCATCCCACTTCACACCGCCTACGCGCATGTAGTTAAATGTTAGCCTCGCACCGCAGAGCTCATTGATCAGGTTAATGATCATTTCTCTCTCTCGGAATGCATACAGAAAGGGACTCATCGCACCAATATCTAATAAATATGTGCCAAACCAAACTAAATGACTGGCCACTCGACTTAATTCCATGGCAATCACTCTAAGATACTCCGCACGTTCTGGAATGTCTGTACCCATCATCGTCTCTACGGCATGACAAATAACATAATTCCCTGTCATAGCGGACAAATAGTCCATACGATCTGTATACGGAATAATTTGCGTATAATTCAAGTCTTCAGCCAGCTTTTCCGTCCCACGATGTAAATAGCCAATGACGGGAGTGGCCTCTTTGATAATTTCTCCATCTATTTTGAGCACCACGCGGAAAACACCGTGTGTACTCGGGTGTTGAGGACCCACATTCAGTAGCATTTCTTCTGTTCTGATCATTCCTCTACACCTCCTCGTCAAATTGTTCGTAATCTTTGCGTAGAGGATACCCCACCCAGTCATCCGTTAGTAAAATGCGAGTGAGGTTCGGATGGCCTTCAAAGTGAATTCCGAGCAGGTCATACGCTTCACGCTCAGGCCAATTCGCTCCGGCCCAAATAGGTGTCACGGAAGGAATCGTTGGATGATCTCGATCTATACGCACCTTCACTGCAAGGGCATGCTTGGCTTTGTATGAATAGAAATAATAGTAGACTTCCATATGGTCTTCAAAGTCGCTGCCGTGTAATTCAGA
The DNA here is from genome assembly GCF_016745835.1 of Caldalkalibacillus salinus. Lineage (NCBI taxonomy): Bacteria > Bacillati > Bacillota > Bacilli > Caryophanales > Bacillaceae > Caldalkalibacillus > Caldalkalibacillus salinus. The sequence goes on from NZ_JAERVL010000007.1 coordinate 15,623, forward strand.
TAAATAGTCGAATGAAAGCTGTTCATTATGCTTTAGAAACTGAGCCACTTCTGACCAGTGTTCTCCTTCTATCACAAGCGTTGGAACGTCTTTGGCCAGTTCATTAATATAGGATTCCGAAATGACTTGCTTACCTATATTGTCCTCTATGACCTTCACGTACTGATCAAGAACGGGCTGGTTCTTGGAAGGCTCTTGAGGTTTTTCCTCCTCCTGATCACCTTTGGCTCGCTTTGCTTTAGCTGCAGCTGCCGCCTTCGCTTTGGCTATGGCTGCCGCTTTTGCCTTGGCGTCGTCTCCCTCTGTGCTGTCTTCTCCTTTTTCTCGGGCTGCCTTCGCCTTCGCTGCTGCGGCCGCGTTTGCTTTCGCTTTAGCCTTTGCTGCAGCTGCCGCGTTAGCCTTGTCGTCATCTCCCTCTGTGCTGCGATCTTCTCCTTTTTCTCGGGCTGCCGTCGCCTTCGCTGCTGCGGCCGCTTTTGCTTTCGCTTTAGCCTTTGCTGCAGCTGCCGCTTTCGCCTTGTCGTCATCTCCCTCTGTGCTGCTATCTTCTCCTTTTTCTCGGGCTGCCGTCGCCTTCGCTGCTGCGGCCGCGTTTGCTTTCGCTTTAGCCTTTGCTGCTGCTGCCGCTTTTGCCTTCGCGTCTTCTCCCTCTGTGCTGCTATCTTCTCGTTTTTCTCGGGCTGCCTTCGCCGTCGCTGCTGCGGCCGCTTTTGCGTTGGCTTTAGCCTTTGCTGCAGCTGCCGCGTTTGCCTTGGCGTCGTCTCCCTCGGTGCTCTCTTCTCCTTTTTCTCGGGCTGCCGTCGCCTTCGCTGCTGCGGCCGCGTTTGCTTTCGCTTTAGCCTTTGCTGCTGCTGCCGCTTTTGCCTTCGCGTCTTCTCCCTCTGTGCTGCTATCTTCTCGTTTTTCTCGGGCTGCCTTCGCCGTCGCTGCTGCGGCCGCTTTTGCTTTCGCTTTAGCCTTTGCTGCAGCTGCCGCCTTTGCCTTGGCGTCATCTCCCTCTGTGCTGCTATCTTCTCCTTTTTCTCGGGCTGCCTTCGCCGTCGCTGCTGCGGCCGCTTTTGCGTTTGCTTTCGCGTTAGCCTTTGCTGCAGCTGCCGCGTTTGCCTTAGCGTCATCTCCCTCTGTGCTGCGATCTTCTCCTTCTTCTCGGGCTGCCTTCGCCTACGCTGCTGCGGCCGCTTTTGCGTTTGCTTTCGCGTTAGCCTTTGCTGCAGCTGCCGCGTTTGCCTTAGCGTCATCTCCCTCTGTGCTGCGATCTTCTCCTTCTTCTCGGGCTGCCTTCGCCTACGCTGCTGCGGCCGCTTTTGCGTTTGCTTTCGCGTTAGCCTTTGCTGCAGCTGCCGCTTTTGCCTTAGCGTCATCTCCCTCTGTGCTGCTATCTTCTCCTTCTTCTCGGGCTGCCTTCGCCTTCGCTGCTGCGGCCGCTTGTGCTTTTGCTTTCGCTTTAGCCTTTGCTGCAGCTGCCGCGTTTGCCTTAGCGTCATCTCCCTCTGTGCTGCGATCTTCTCCTTCTTCTCGGGCTGCCTTCGCCTACGCTGCTGCGGCCGCTTTTGCTTTTGCTTTCGCTTTAGCCTTTGCTGCAGCTGCCGCTTTCGCTTTGGCTGCTGCTTTGGCTTTCTCAGCAGCTAGGCGCTTTTCCTCCGCTGTGGGGGCTGATTGTTCGCCACGGGATTGATCTTTAGATTCTTCGTTTTGTGAGTCCTTATTTTGATCTTTGTTTTCTTCACTCACTGATTCGTCACCCGCTTTCCGGTCTTCGCCTCATAACGGATCTTGTGCTGGAGTTTATTGATGCCATATATGAGTGCTGCAGGATTCGGAGGACATCCTGGTATGTATACATCAACAGGGACAATTTGGTCGACCCCTTTTACGACGGCGTAAGATTTAATATACGGACCTCCTGCTGTGGCACAAACGCCCATCGCAATCACATACTTAGGTTCGGGCATCTGATCATAGAGTCGACGTAGGATCGGGGCCATCTTCTTTGTGACCGTACCGGCCACAATCATACAGTCTGAGTGTCTTGGTGACGTGCGGAAAATGGTACCAAAACGATCTAGATCGTAATGCGAAGCGCCAGTCCCCATCATTTCAATGGCACAACAAGCTAACCCGAAGGTCATTGGCCAGATCGAGTTACTTCGTGCCCATGCTTTCACTTGTTCTAAAGTCGTGAAGAATACATTGCGTTGCATTTCTTCTTGTTCTTCTGGTGTCATACTTTCTAGCTTTAAATCCATTTTAACACCTTCTTCTTCCAGGCATAGATGAGTCCAACGAGTAATAAAACGACAAAAATGAGCATTTCAATAAGAGCAAATAATCCCAGATGTTCATACGCAACTGCCCATGGGTATAAAAAGACGGTTTCTACGTCAAAGATAACAAATAATAGGGCAATAATATAATAGCGCACATTGAAACGGACCCAACTATGTCCAATTGGGTCTATTCCACTTTCGTAAGTGGTTTGTTTCTCGTTACTGGGACGGTGTGGTCGCAAAAAGCGGCCTACAGTGAGCGCAGCTACAGGTAGAAAGACACCTAATATAAGGAAGGCCGCAACTGCCAGATAGTTGTTCTGATAAAGGTTAAGTAGATCCATCCCGATCCCCTCCAGCGTTGTTATAGCTTGTATTAAAACGCTTTCTCAAGTGTCTAAAAAAATATGTTATTTCCTATTTAGAATCCTTATCAATTATATCAAATGTCCATAATTGTGTCTAACATATGAAACGGCGTACCGACGCTCTTTTACATGACATGATCACCCTCATGCTTCCATTATTTTCCTATTCCTCTAAAATGCCCCCGGGATCTGTTCCAATAATCTTCTCATAATAACATCTTGTAAGAGTTAAACTAGAGAATGTTGGCCATCATTTTGTCTTCTTCAAAAAGACTATTCCGATTTCTCAGATGTATGAGTATGATTCATCATTTTTTTGTAACAATTACAATGACATTTTAGTGGCGTTATTAGAAATGTCCATGTTATGATATTCTCTCGAATTCTTGCCCCTGCTCAAGGGGCAGTCACAATGACGCACTGGAGGTAAACAAACATGACAGAAAATCGAAGGTTTATAGATAAATTACGGGATATTGGTCCTGCTGCGATAGTCACTGCAGCTTTCATTGGGCCAGGTACCGTTACCACAGCTTCGAGAACAGGCGCTAGTTTCGGATTCACGCTATTATGGGCCCTGTTATTTTCTATTATTGCCACTATCATCCTGCAGGAAATGAGCTCAAGACTCGGTATCGTTGCCCGTAAGCAACTAGGGGAAGCCATCCGTGAACAGTTCCAAAATCCGATCCTTAGAGTTCTGACGATCTTATTAATTATTTCGGCTGTCACGATCGGGAGTGCAGCTTATGAAACGGGAAACATCCTCGGTGGTGCACTTGGGCTTGCTGCCATAACGGGCATGTCTGTGAATACGTGGGGGCCTATCATTGGCATTACAGCTGGTCTCCTACTCTTTTTCGGCTCTTATAAGTTTATTGAAAAGGTTTTTGTTGTTTTAGTGACTCTGATGAGCATTGTCTTTGTCATTACGGCTATTGTTATTCGCCCGGATTTTAGTGCCATATTAAGCGGAACTTTTGTGCCATCCATTCCTGATGGTGCCATTTTGTTTGCTATTGCCCTCATTGGGACAACCGTTGTACCCTACAACTTATTTCTACACAGCTCAACTGTACAAGAGCGTTGGAATGGTCCTGAAGGATTGAAACAATCAAGATTCGATACAGTTTTTACCATTCTATTAGGCGGCTTGATTTCAATGGCGATCGTCGTGACAGCTGCTGTTGCTTTTCCATTAGGTACCGACCTGTCTGATGCAGGAGAAATGGCCAAGCAGTTAGAGCCTGTATTAGGTTCATGGGCCACTTACTTCTTTGCTTTAGGTTTACTCTCAGCAGGGATTACGTCTTGTATTTCAGCACCGCTTGCTGCTGCATACGCTACGGCTGGAGCACTAGGTTGGGAGAGAAATTTAAAATCTACTCGCTTTAGAGCGGTGTGGGGTAGTATTATCTTAATAGGGGTTATTTTTTCAGGAATCGGTTATAACCCCACCGAAGTGATTCTCTTTGCTCAATATGCAAACGGGTTGCTTTTACCAGTCATTGCTATATTCCTCTTGTATGTCATGAACAATAAAACGTTACTTGGGGAGTATGTTAATCGCTTTTGGACGAACTTAATCGGTGGGATTATCGTATTAGTGACCATTTTATTAGCGCTTCGTTCTTTCGGTGTTCTTGACTTCCTATTTGGATAATGGAGTTGGTGCTTATTGTTAGATCTTAAGTTTAAACCTCTTGGTGATCATGGGGTCTCTGTTATATTCGGTCATCACATCAGCCAAAGGGTCAGTGTTCACATTCGTCGTCTTAAGGACACTTTGGAGCACAGGCATGAGTTGCCCATCTTAGAGTGTGTACCCGGGTATACGACGCTCGCTATCTATTATGATGCAACCCGATGGGATTACGAGTCGTGCGTTCAGATGATTCGTGAACTTTCATCAGACGCTTACGATCAAACGGATATTCAACCTGAGGTGATTGAAATACCTGTCTTGTATGACCCCGAGGTCGGACCAGATTTGATAGAAGTCGCTCGTCATCACCAATTGTCCGTCGAAGATGTGATACACATCCATACGTCCGTTCCTTATTTTATCTATATGCTCGGTTTCAGTCCTGGTTTTCCTTATTTAGGGGGGATGTCTCAGCATATTGCAACCCCGAGATTAGCTAATCCCCGACCACATGTAGAAGCAGGTTCTGTCGGTATCGCCGGGGAACAAACAGGGATTTATTCCATTGACTCTCCAGGGGGTTGGAGAATTATAGGTCAAACGCCTTTACGTCTATACGATCCAGATGCGGATCATCCTTTTCTACTTGAGGCCGGCCATTACGTGAGGTTCATACCGATTTCAAAGCAACGTTTTTATGATTTAAAAGAGCATATTGCCCTTGGTGGGAAGGTCAACATTAACCGTTATCCGATGAGACAGATGCGTGAATGATATAGGGATTGGTTAATGGCATAGGGGAGGTTTTGTGATGAAAATTGATCTGAACTGTGATTTAGGGGAAAGCTTTGGCGTTTATGTGCTCGGCCAAGATGAGGACATCCTCACTCAGATAACATCCGCTAACATTGCTTGTGGCTTTCATGCTGGGGATCCGAGTGTCATGGTCCGAACGGTTCATAAAGCACTCGAGCAAAATGTGGCCATCGGTGCACACCCTGGCTACCCTGATTTGATGGGGTTCGGCCGTCGGGCGCTACAAGCCACACCTCAGGACGTTTACGACATGGTGTTGTATCAAGTATCTGCACTATATGGGATGACACGTGCACTTGGAGGGACCCTTCAGCACGTTAAACCGCATGGTGCCTTATATAATACTGCCGCAAAGGACCCTAACATCGCTGAAGCTATCGCGAAAGCCGTTCATGACATTGACGATGGCCTTATACTGTTTGGTTTATTTGGGAGTGCGCTCGTGCGGGCAGGCCAATCAGTGGGTTTAAGGGTCGCGCAAGAAGCCTTTGCTGACCGGACGTATCAAAAGGACGGGAGCCTCACGTCACGCCAGCAACCTCATGCTATGATTGAAGACAAAGACAAAGCGATTCAACAAGTGATTAGCATGGTACAGCGTGAAGAAGTCCTTTCTGTCGATGGTTATAAAATCCCGATGCAGGCGGACACGATATGCATTCATGGTGATCATCCATCCGCTTTGGATTTTGTTACTGAATTAAAGCAGCAACTGCTGGCTTCAGATATTGGAGTGGAGGCTGTAGCTCAATGGAAGTGATGATTGTTGAAAAACCAGGGTTATTTGACACCATACAAGATGATGGTCGGTATGGCTATCAGGCGTCCGGCATGGTTGTGGCTGGTGCTATGGACACTTATTCTTACCAGCTGGGGAATATCCTTCTAGGAAATGCCCCCTATGCCCCAAGCCTTGAGTTTACAGTATTAGGGCCTAAGGTTCGTTTCACGCAGCCCACAGTGATTGCCCTGACCGGCGCCGACTTTCATCCTATTATAAACGGTAGACCCATGCCCATGTGGCGAGCAATCGAGGTTGAAGAGGGAGACACATTAGATATAGGTTCGACAAACAAGGGCTGTCGAGGCTACCTTGCCATTAAGGGAGGATTTAAGGTACCGCCTACGTTACATAGCCGCTCAACTTATGTGAAAGGGAACATTGGGGGGTGGGGAGGACGCACACTTGAAAAAGGAGACTACATTCCTTATGAAAAGATCGATCAGGCCCCACACACTCAATTTAAGTCCCGTTTAAAGTTTTCGATTCCTTTTCCTTATCGCCCTTCGTTTCCTCGTGAGGTAACATTAAAAGTTATCATGGGCCCACAGGAAGAGGCGTTTACGCAAAAAGGGGTACATACCTTTTTAAATGAAGCGTTTGAAGTATCCCCTCAAATGGACCGTATGGGTATTAGATTGAGTGGGCCCCATGTGCGTCATAAGCAAAGTGCCGATATATTGTCCGACGCCATCCCGCTTGGTGCCGTGCAGGTCCCGGCCAACGGACAGCCTATTATTCTCATGGCTGACCGCCAACCAACAGGTGGCTACACCAAAATTGCTTGTCTTGCTACCGTTGACATACCAAAAGCCGCTCAATTACAGCCTGGACAATATGTACGCTTTAAGTCTGTTACGGTGCAGGAGGCTCAAAGGGACTTTAAAATACAAGAACAATATATGCGAACCTTACAGTTATTAATCGCACAATAAAAACACCTTCGATAAGCTTCAATCATTGTTGCTATCAAAGGTGTTTTTTCGTTATATAGTATTGCTATATGTTGTTGTCTCTTATCGCTTGGGTAGCATCAAATTGTACCATCAAGAACAGAGGCTAATCTTGATCAGAGATATTTAAACGGTTTAGGGCACGCTGTAACGCTTGCTCTTGTAAATCGTACTCGATGTCCGATTTTTGTAGCTTGGATAGTTCCTTCTCGGCCCGCTCTTTTGCAAGTTTAGCACGGTCGATGTCTATCTCATCAGGTAACTCTGCCGTTTCAGCAAGTACCGTCACTTTATCAGGGCGAACTTCTAGAAATCCACCGCTGACAGCAATAAACTCCTCTTTTTCGCCGTTCTTCACTCTTAGTGCCCCTATTTTCAATGGCGTTACGAGTGGAATATGACCCGGTTGGACACCGATTTCTCCGTCGGCACCTCTGGCCACGACCATCGTCGCTTGCCCTTCATACACTTTGCGTTCAGGTGTAACAATATCAACTGTAACTGTGTTCATCTGGATTCCTCCCCAATATTAGGGTATCCTTACATGTCCTTCGCTTTTTCAATCGCATCTTCAATCGTACCTACGAGGTAGAACGCATCTTCTGGAAGATCATCATGTTTACCATCTAGGATCTCCTTGAAGCTACGGACAGTCTCCTTAACAGGTACGTATTTACCTGGTATGTTTGTAAACTGCTCTGCAACGTGGAACGGTTGAGACAAGAACTTCTGAATTTTACGCGCACGTGCAACTGTAAGCTTGTCCTCATCAGAGAGTTCATCCATACCTAGGATGGCGATGATATCTTGCAGTTCGTTATAACGTTGTAAGATCTGCTGAACGCCACGGGCTACCTCATAATGCTCTTCTCCTACAACTGCTGGAGAGAGAATACGAGAGGTTGACGCGAGTGGGTCCACCGCTGGGTAAATCCCCATCTCAGACAATTTACGCTCTAAGTTCGTTGTGGCATCTAAGTGAGCGAATGTTGTTGCAGGTGCTGGGTCAGTATAGTCATCCGCTGGTACATAGATGGCTTGGATGGATGTAACGGAACCTTTCTTCGTTGAAGTAATACGCTCCTGCAATTGACCCATCTCAGTGGCCAATGTTGGCTGGTAACCAACGGCTGAAGGCATACGTCCTAATAAGGCGGATACCTCAGAACCTGCCTGTGTAAAGCGGAAGATGTTATCAACGAATAGAAGGACATCCTGGCCTTCTGTATCACGGAAGTATTCCGCCATCGTTAGACCTGTCAGTGCAACACGTAAACGTGCCCCTGGTGGCTCGTTCATCTGTCCGAATACCATCGCTGTTTTGGAGATAACCCCGGAATCACTCATCTCGTGGTAAAGGTCATTCCCTTCACGTGTCCGTTCTCCAACGCCCGCGAAAACGGATAAGCCACCGTGTTCTTGTGCGATGTTATTAATAAGCTCCTGAATAAGAACGGTCTTACCAACACCGGCACCACCGAATAGACCGATCTTACCCCCCTTTGCGTAAGGTGCAAGAAGGTCTACAACCTTAATACCTGTCTCTAAGATTTCATCAGCAGTGGATAGATCTTCAAATTGAGGTGAAGGACGATGAATGGGGTGCTTCTCATCCGTCTTCACTTCTCCCTGCTCGTCAATCGCGTTCCCTAGTACGTTAAAAACACGACCAAGCGTTCCATTTCCGACTGGTACAGATATGGCCGCACCCGTATCTTCAGCTTCCATTCCACGGACAAGTCCATCCGTCGATGACATCGCAACACAGCGAACCATACTGTCGCCTAGGTGTATTGATGTTTCAACAGTTAACGGATCCTGACCTTCACGAGGAATCGTGATCGCATTGTAGATTTCAGGAAGATGGCCACGTTCAAACTCTATATCTACAACTGGGCCCGTAATTTGGGCTATGCGTCCCTTACTCATGAAATTTCCCTCCTTCTATTGTGAGTGACACTACGTCGAGTTGTCCTCTTTTGCGAACGAATATCGTTGTGCGTAGTGAAGCTTTCTCCACCGCTGCCTTGCGAACGGTTGAGTGCTACTATTGTGAGTGACACTACGTCGATTTGTCTTCTTTTGCGATCGAATATCGTTGTGCTTAGTGAAACTTTCTCCACCGCTGCCGTGCGAACGGTTGAGTGCTTCTATTGTGAGTGACACTACGTCGAGTTGTCTTCTTTTGCGAACGAATATCGTTGTGCTGAGTGAAACTTTCTCCACCGCTGCCTTGCGAACGGGTGAGTGCTTCTATTGTGAGTGACACTACGTCGAGTTGTCTTCTTTTGCGAACGAATATCGTTGTGCTGAGTGAAACTTTCTCCACCGCTGCCTTGCGAACGGTTGAGTGCTTCTATTGTGAGTGACACTACGTCGATTTGTCTTCTTTTGCGAACGAATATCGTTGTGCTTAGTGAAACTTTCTCCCCCGCTGCCTTGCGACCGGTTGAGTGCTTCTATTGTGAGTGACACTACGTCGAGTTGTCTTCTTTTGCGAACGAATATCGTTGTGCTGAGTGAAACTTTCTCCACCGCTGCCTTGCGTACGGTTGAGTGCTTCTATTGTGAGTGACACTACGTCGAGTTGTCTTCTTTTGCGAACGAATATCGTTGTGCTGAGTGAAACTTTCTCCACCGCTGCCTTGCGAACGGTTGAGTGCTTCTATTGTGAGTGACACTACGTCGAATTTTTATCTCAATTTAATTGATAGCCTTGTATGACTAACTCTGTGCATTCGCACCAGCAACGATCTCGGAGATTTCTTGTGTGATAGCAGCCTGTCGAGCACGGTTAAACTCAAGCTGAAGTGAGTCGATAATGTCAGATGCATTATCTGTTGCACTTCCCATAGCCGTCATCCTTGCTCCATACTCACTGGCCTTAGCATCTAGAAGCGCACTATAGACGAGCGTTTCTGCGTACTTTGGCAGAAGCTCTTCGAGCACCGCTTCACTAGAAGGTTCGAATTCATACTGTGTCGTTGATTCCGTGATGACTTCCTCTGATGCAAGCGGCAGTAATTGCTTTTCTACAGGCGTCTGCTGGATGGCACTGATAAATTGATTATAAAATAGCTTCAATTCGTCAAATGTTTCGTCAGCGAACATATTGATCGCCGTACTGGAGATCTCTTTTATTTCAGAAAGCGTTGGATTGTCACTTATTCCAGTCACTTCCTTCACTACGGGGATATCCCGCTTGCGGAAATAGTCTCGACCCTTCTTCCCGATCACAAAGACCATGTATTCATCTTTAGATTGATGGCGCTCTTTAATCGTATTAGAAACAAGTCTAAGGATATTGGCATTATAGCCTCCTGCTAATCCACGGTCAGAGGTAATGACAAGATAGCCTGTTTTTTTAACGGGTCTGCTCTCTAACATAGGGTGGGAAAAATCCTTTGTCCCTGCCGCTATACTAGAGATCACTTCTTTGATTTTCTCCGAGTAAGGTCGAGAGCTTTCGGCTCCCTCTTGGGCACGGCGTAACTTAGCGGCGGCAACCATTTTCATCGCCTTTGTGATTTGGCGTGTGCTTTGTACACTGCGGATCCGACGCTTGATCTCTTTTGTCCCTTTAGCCACTGTTTCACCACCCTTTCTCTACCATCGTTGGATTATGCAGACGGCGTAAAACCTTTCTTGAAGTCTTCAATCGCTGAATCTAAATCGTTGGCATCAGGTAAAGCACCCGTTTCGCGGATTTGCTTTAAGATTTCAGACTTGTTACCGTCAAAGTATGAGAGTAGCTCCTCTTCAAAACGACCGACATCCTCAACCGGAATGTCATCTAAAAAGCCTTTGGTTACAGCGTAGATGCTGACAACCTGTTTCTCAACGTCCATCGGTTTATTTTCATCTTGCTTTAATAGTTCCACGGTTCTTTCCCCACGGTTCAATTTCGCTGCAGTGGCTTTATCTAGATCAGAACCAAACTGAGCGAACGCTTGAAGCTCACGATACTGCGCAAGGTCAAGACGTAATGTCCCTGCTACCTTTTTCATCGCTTTAACTTGAGCCGATCCACCGACACGAGATACGGATAACCCTACGTTAACGGCTGGGCGTACACCTGAGTAGAACAGGTCGGACTCTAGGAAAATCTGTCCATCCGTAATAGAAATGACGTTCGTTGGAATATAAGCGGACACGTCCCCGGCTTGCGTTTCAATAAATGGCAGTGCCGTTAGAGACCCGCCACCTTTTTCATCACTAAGCTTAGCCGCACGCTCTAGTAAACGGGAGTGTAGGTAGAATACATCCCCAGGGTAAGCCTCGCGTCCTGGTGGTCTTTTAAGTAGTAACGACAGCTCACGGTAAGCGGATGCCTGCTTTGTGAGGTCATCATACACAACGAGCACGTGCTTGCCGTTATACATAAAGTATTCGCCCATGGAGCAACCTGAGTACGGCGCTAAGAATAATAGCGGTGCTGGATCAGATGCCCCTGCTTGGACAACAATCGTATAATCGAGTGCGTCGTGTTGACGTAACTTCTCAACAACCCCTGCTACGGTTGATTGTTTTTGGCCGATGGCAACGTACACACAGACAACGTCTTTTCCTCTTTGGTTGATGATTGTGTCGAGCGCAATCGTTGTTTTACCCGTTTGGCGGTCACCGATGATTAACTCACGTTGTCCTCTTCCGATAGGGACCATAGAGTCAATGGCTTTAATCCCCGTTTGCATGGGCTCATGTACGGATTTACGATCCATAACACCAGGTGCTGGAGACTCAATAGGACGATATTCCGTTGTTTCTAAAGGTCCTCTACCATCTAAAGGTTGCCCTAGTGGATCAACAACACGGCCTAGAAGTTGTTCTCCTACAGGCACTTCCATGATACGTCCTGTACGCTTCACTTGGTCCCCTTCACGAATCTCAGTATATGGACCTAAGATAACGACACCCACGTTATCTTCTTCTAGGTTTAATGCCATTCCCATGACCCCGTTGCTGAACTCTAACAGCTCACCAGCCATAACGTTCTCTAGGCCGTGAACACGTGCGATACCGTCACCCACTTGAATGACCGTTCCCACATCAACAACTTCAAGGTCAGCATCATATTGTTCTATTTGCTTCTTTATGAGAGAACTTATTTCTTCTGGTCTAATACTCATTCGTTTCACCCCTATCTGTTAACTTTTAGATGTCACTAACCGACGTTTAAAACGATTCAACTTACCAGTCACACTTCCATCATAAAGACGGTCACCTATTTTAACGACAATGCCTCCAACGATACTAGCGTCTAGAACGTTGTGAACACGGATTTCACGCCCAACGATATGGTTAAAATGAGCGGTTAAGTTCTGTTTTTCTTCATCGGATAGTGGCTTGGTGGTTGTGACGACTGCATCTTCTATTCCGCGTTCCTTGTTAGCCAGCTTAACATAATATTCCTGAACTTCAGAAAGTGCCTCTTCACGGTCACGATCGATGAGGAGATGCATGAACTGTAACATCGTCTTAGACACTTGCCCTTGGAACACTGCGGAAAACACTTCTTTCTTCTGTTCTTTCTCTATTTGTGGATGCTCTAAGAACTTGAAAAATTGAGGATGATCAGCTAGCACTTCATCAATTTGATGAAGCTCTTTCTCAATGACTGAGAGCTGATCTTGTTCTTTGGCTACTTCAAAAAGGGCTTTTGCGTATCTTTTCCCTACTGCACTCATTTCTTCGTCCCTACTTCTTTAAGATAGTCTGCAATGAGCTTCTCTTGTTGCTTTTCATCAAGTTCTTTTTCAATTACTTTGGTTGCTAGCATCACTGAAAGTGAACCAACTTGAGCTCTTAACGCCTCAAGCGCCTGTTCTTTCTCCCGTTCAATCTCAGCACGTGCGACTTTTTTCATTTTCTCTGTCTCTTCATGTGCTGCACTTATAATGTTATCTGCTTGTTTCTCACTTGTGACTCGTGCATTATCTAAAATTTGTTGGGCATCTTTTTTCGCTTGATTTAAAGCTTCTTCCTGCTCCTTCATAATGCGTTGAGATTCTAAACGTCCTTTTTCAGCAGTGGCAATATCGTCTGCTATTTTTTCTTGACGCTCTTCCATCATGCGCATTAATGGACCAAATGCAAACTTGCGGAGAAGTAAAAACAATACGATGAAAATGAAGAGTGAGTAAAGCATCGTTCCCCATTCTACATTGTGTATCACAACATTCACTCCCTTCTGGGTCATTACAATTAAAGCACGGTACTTAAAAGATCACAGCCGATAATCATTCTGTAGATACACGACCGCATCGCAATCGTGACCTATCAAATCTTTTTACATATCACTTTTCATACCATGACATTCATTGTTTTTAAGGACGTATAAGTGATGAGATCATGACAGGCCATGTACTCATAAAGGAATGGCGAAGACCCCTGTAGGGCCTCGCCATGGAAAAGTTATGTTCATATCATTATTGGCCAAGTGCGATAAAGGCAATAACAACGGCAATAATCGGAATCGCCTCTACTAGACCGACACCAATAAACATCGTTGTTTGTAATACCCCACGAGATTCTGGTTGACGTGCAATACCTTCTACTGTTTTACTCACAATTAAACCGTTACCTACACCTGCTCCAATTGCAGCAAGTCCTACTGCTATAGCTGCAGCTAATGCTCCTGTCATAATTAAGTCCTCCCTTCGAATATTTAAAAGACATTTGAATGATAATATATAATTCAAACCCCAAACGAGATGCCTGAGATTCCGAATCCAATAATCCCCTGTGCATTAATGTGCACTTAAATGACGCTAGTGGTCATGTTGAACTTTCTGAGAAATATAAACGAGTGTTAATATTGTAAATACAAACGCTTGAATGGTCCCCATGAATATCCCAAACGCTTGCCATACTAACATCGGTAAAGCCGCTGCAAAGAAACCGACTGTACCGGCCGCTCCCGCTGCTGCTAACATTCCGAGCAATACTTCCTTTGCGTAAATGTTACCAAACAGACGAAGACCTAACGTTAACGTTTTGGCAAATTCCTCAATAATGTGTAAAGGGAATTGCCACGCCTGTGGCTTAAAGTAATGTACGAAATAGTCCTTGAAACCTGTCATGCGGACCCCAAAAATATGAGTTAGCACGATCATCGTGATCGCAAGCGTCATCGCTACATGTGGATCTGCGGTAGGTGACTTCCACCATAAAGTATGGTGTCCCCAAGTCTCGGTATCAACAGAAATTGCAAATGGGATACCTAAGAAGTTTCCAACAAAGATAAACATGATAATGGTCAAAGCTAAGGTTACAAACTTTTCACCCTTCTTCATATCCATGGTGCTGCCTACAACACCTCTAACAAAATCAATGACCCACTCCATAAAATTTTGCATGCCACTTGGTTTTCCTGAAGTTGCACTTCGGACACCAGCATACGCAATGAAAAACACAATAGCGGCAGTTATTGTGACCATTAGCATGGATGATAGATTCACAACTAACATACCTTCTAAGCTTGTTCCTTTAAAAAAGTCGTATATAGGATTATGATGCTCCACCTCTATTCACCCCTTTCCCTAGCTTTACCTGGTTTAAGTTGAGTATATATAGCATCGCCTAAAGCGAGTACTGGCATAGACAATAATCCTACCACGTAACCATTGACGTCAAAATGGCCTGGAAAACGCAAACAGACGATTGCACCTAAAGCTGCTAGGCTTAACCTTGTCACCATACCGAGCGTAGGTTTACGCCCCGTTTGATTCACAACGGCTTCCCCTACTGTATGTATTTTGTAAGCCGAGTAAATCGCATTCAACATCCCTATGGCGGTCCCCATTGTAAGCCCTGCAAAAAATTGAGGTATCGTACTGAAGCCCCAGCCTAGAACGGCAACCACTTGGACAAACAAGAGTAACCGTATCAGTCGTGTCACCTGTTGAGTATAAGTCATGCTTATTCCAAATCTCCTAAATATCTTTTTACGACAGGTATGATACTAAGCACACCCGCACCTAATCCAGCGAAAACACCTACAATAAGCCATAATGGGCCTGTGTCTAACCACTGATCGACTCGATTACCGATCCAAAAACCGATTAAGGTGCAAACGGCGAGATCAATACCGATGATACTGACTAATGAAAAGGCTTTCCAAGGTGGAGGTGTTGACATCCAACCTAGCCTCCTTCTGATAGGGACCTTTTTAAAAATTGTTGATAACCTTTCCTCTCTTAATATATTAAGAGTCGGATACTGAAAATTAGGACATACCTGTAATATCGTACAATAGGGCTTAGGGTTTGTCAACGCAGTGACAGCCAGTTTGAAAGCCTTTTTATACGGAAAGTGTTGCCAAACATCGTTTCAGTAAAAATTTAAAGATTTTGTGGCAAATGATATACATACTCTGCCTGTATATGAGAGGCACTACATCGGCCCTCTCATACACAAAGGATCATTCGCTATTGGGAAGAAATGTGGGGCATCTGACTCTTGCCCGGTCTGAAAGAGAGACGCTAGACTTCAAAAGGGTCAGGACGATCATGTCGACGTCCAAAATGATACAGAATTGCTTCGACTATACGGCGCGAGGCTTGTCCATCTCCATAAGGATTGGAAGCACGCGCCATGTTCTCATAGACTTCTTTATCATTTAATAGTTGTTTTGTTAACTGGTAAACATCATCTTCTTCTGTCCCTGCAAGCTTTAACGTGCCAGCTTCAACACCCTCAGGTCGCTCTGTGGTATCACGTAGAACTAATACGGGCACGCCAAGAGAGGGCGCTTCCTCTTGCACGCCACCAGAATCGGTTAATATCATATGTGCTCTAGAAGCAAAGTTATGAAAATCAATTGCGCCGAGAGGTTCTATGAGATGAACGCGAGGGTGATCGCCAAGGATATCCTGGGCAACTTCTTGTACCGCAGGATTAAGGTGGACGGGGTACACCACTTGTATGTCCTCTTGTTCTTCGACAACCCGACGTATGGCGCGGAACATTTGCTTCATCGGCTGCCCCACATTTTCACGTCTATGCGCTGTCATGAGAACCATGCGACTTCCTCTGACTTTGTCCAGTATATCATGGTGATAGCCTTCCCCAACGGTCGTTTTCAGGGCATCAATGGCCGTATTTCCAGTGATATATATTTGTTCTTCAGGCTTATTCTCTTGTAAGAGATGATCAGCCGCTTGGTTCGTTGGGGCAAAATGTAGGTCAGCTAACACCCCCGTGAGCTGTCGATTCATCTCCTCGGGAAAAGGAGAGTACTTATTATTCGTTCGTAACCCTGCTTCCACATGCCCAACGGCCACTTGGTTATAAAAAGCAGCCAGACTTGCGACAAAGGTCGTTGCCGTGTCCCCGTGTACCAAGACGAGGTCCGGTTGGACTTTTTTCATGACATCGTCTAAGCCCTCAAGTGCCCGCGTGACAACACTAGTTAGGGTTTGGCGACTCTGCATGACGTCTAAATCATAGTCCGGTGTCACATCAAAGATATCGAGAACTTGATCTAACATTTCCCGGTGTTGGGCCGTGACAGTCACATACGGTTCGATGTGTTCTGGATGTTTTTTAAGTTCGTGTACTAACGGGGCCATTTTGATAGCCTCAGGTCTTGTGCCAAAGATGGACATTACCTTGATTTTTGCCATACTATCTCCGTCTCCTTATTTTGTCCCAAACAAACGATCTCCAGCATCTCCGAGACCTGGGACAATATATCCTTTCTCGTTCAGCTTCTCGTCTACGCCAGCTACGAAAATATCCACGTCTGGGTGTGCTTGTTCCATTTTCTCGATCCCTTCTGGAGCGGCGATTAGACACATGAGCTTGATACTATTGGCACCACGGTTTTTTAGTGACTGAATCGCTTCAACCGCTGACCCTCCAGTGGCAAGCATCGGGTCAATCACGATGAAATCACGTTCCTCTACGTCACTCGGTAATTTAACGTAGTATTCAACGGGCTGTAGGGTTTTCGGGTCTCTATAAAGACCCACGTGTCCCACTTTAGCCGCAGGAATCAGCTTTAGGATACCGTCTACCATGCCGAGACCCGCACGTAGGATGGGAACCAAACCAAGTTTTTTCCCAGCCAAGCGATAGGAGCGACAAACCTCAACAGGGGTCTCCACATCCACCTCTTGTAAAGGCATATCCCGCGTGATCTCATATGCCATTAAGGCTGCCACCTCATCAACAAGCTCCCTGAACTCCTTTGTTCCTGTGTGCTTGTCTCTTATGTACGTTAACTTATGCTGTATCAAAGGATGATCAAATACGTATACTTTAGCCATGTTTATCTCCTTTTCTATTCTTTCTCATACCTTGGGGAGAAATTTGATATCAATATAGTCTTACCACAGTTGTGACCTCCCATTTTCGGGAGGTCACTCATGTCCACCACCTACAAGCATTGACGATATTGTTCGGTAGCGGATGTTTAATTAGGATACAGGTTGTGTTGTATATAGCGGAAAACGTGACGTTAATTGTTGAACGCGTGTCGCCGCTTCATTTTGTTTCTGTTCATCGTCTGGGTGCTTTAGGGTGAGGGCCATAATTTCGGCTATTTCTTGCATGTCAGCCTCCACAAAACCTCGCGTTGTCACAGCCGCCGTTCCTATTCTAATCCCACTCGTCACAAACGGACTTTCAGGGTCAAATGGAATGGTATTCTTATTACAAGTAATACCGATTTCGTCTAGTAGATGTTCTGCTTGTTTTCCTGTCAGATTGACACTCCGTACGTCCAGAAGGATAAGGTGATTGTCAGTCCCATCTGAAACAAGATTCAGACCCTCTTTTTTCAAGCTTTCTGCTAAGTGTTTTGCGTTCGCGACGATTTGCTTCGCATACGCTTTGAAGTCAGGACTAAGGGCTTCTTTGAAAGCGACCGCCTTAGCCGCAATGATATGCATTAATGGACCGCCTTGAACGCCAGGGAAGATCGACTTGTCAATCTTCTTAGCGTACGCTTCCTTGCATAAAATAAGGCCACCTCTAGGTCCGCGTAATGTTTTGTGCGTCGTTGATGTCACGAAATCTGCATAAGGGACTGGCGATGGATGCTCTCCTGTCGCGACTAAACCAGCAATATGCGCCATATCGACCATGAGGTAAGCATCGACCGCATCTGCAATGTCTTTTAACTTTTGAAAGTCAATCACACGAGGGTAAGCACTAGCACCCGCGACGATGAGCTTCGGTTGATGTTCTTTGGCTTTGGCCAGCACGTCATCGTAGTTAATGCGATGTGTCCCCTCTTCTACTCCGTAATCAACAAAGTTGTAGAGTTGTCCTGAAAAGTTAACAGGACTGCCGTGCGTCAAGTGACCCCCATGGGATAAATTCATACCTAAAACGGTATCACCGGGCTCGAGCACTGAAAAGTAAACAGCCATGTTCGCTTGAGCGCCAGAATGAGGTTGTACGTTGGCATGTTCTGCCCCAAACAAAGTCTTCACGCGCTCGCGTGCTAAATTCTCAGCCACATCAACATGTTCACAGCCGCCATAATAGCGACGACCAGGGTACCCTTCAGCATATTTATTTGTCATTATACTGCCCATGGCTTCTAAAACTGATTCTGAAACAAAATTCTCGGATGCGATGAGCTCAATCTTTTCCTTTTGTCTTTTACGTTCGTCTTCAATAGAGGCAAAAATATCAGGGTCTTTCTCTTGTAAGATGGACATTCCCTTCACTCCTTCTCTCCTCTTTTAAACCTATTTCTTTTGTTAGTTATACACCTTTAAGCGCTGCTTGTCCACAGTCTATCGTAAGAGATTTTTTAACATTTTTATTTACGGTAGATGTCCCTTTGTATACCGCCGTTTATTCTCTTTCCTGCACAAGTTCATAAGTGGCCCTGGCGCCACCGATAAGTTTAGGCCTTGTGATCGCCATGGTCACGTGAGCATGCCCTATACTCTTGATTTCACTACGAATAGGAACGGCGACACGCTTTAGATGCATGCCGATCAAGGTATCCCCTATATCAATGCCGGCCTCTGCTTGTACTTCTTCTACCATTACAGGGTCACTCAACGCATGATAGGCGTATGAGGCCATGGCACCCCCAGCCTGAGGGACAGGTACCACTGTGACTTCTTCATACCCGCGCTGGAGAGCCGTGTGCCGCTCGACCACTAGAGCTCGGTTAAGATGTTCACAGCATTGAAAGGCCATCTGAAAGCCATGTTGCTGTTGCATGTTAGCAATGGCTTGAAAGATAGCGGAGGCGACCCCTTCTGTTCCCGCTGTACCGATGCGGGCACCGAGTACTTCACTCGTACTCACACCAAAAACAATCAATTGATGGGGTTGTAAGGGGAACTGACTGTGTAAGGCCTCGAGCGCTTGCTTCGTTTGATGATAAAGCTCATCTCTGAGCGCTTGGTCTGCCATCACGTTCACCGCGCTTCTACATCGGAAACTTTTTGAATACGTCGCGCATGACGCCCGCCTTCAAATTCTGTTTCAAGCCACACCTTGGCTACTTCGCGGGCAAGTCCTGGCCCTATCACACGTTCTCCCATCGCTAAGATATTGCTGTCATTGTGCAAACGCGTAGCCTTAGCACTAAACGTGTCGTGACATAAAGCACAGCGAATACCTTGCACTTTATTAGCGGTGATACTCATACCGATGCCTGTACCACACACGAGAATCCCCCGATCAAACTCGCCGCTAGCCACTTTTTCTGCTACTGGGACGGCATAGTCAGGATAATCTACTGATTCTTCACACTCACACCCGAAGTCTTCGTATGATAACTGAAGTTCGTCAAGTAAGCCTTTTAATTCTTCTTTGATTTGATATCCACCATGGTCTGAAGCCAATGCAATTTTCAACTCTCTCACCTCTTCACCTTCATCTTCTATTTCATAGTATACCTTAAACATCCCTCAAAGGTCACAAAGGAAATCAACATGCGTGGCGGTTATTCATCCATGTGTTTGGCCTTAAGCTGTTCTAAGAGCGCATCAATCTCTTCCATCGTGAACTTATAAATATGATAGTCACCCCCAAAAGGGTCCATGATATTCACTTGTTCACAGTTTGGATCGACATACTTTTTTAACGGATAAATGGTGTCTTTTTTCTCAGGATACATGTCTTGCAGTATCGCTTGGTGGGCTGCTGTCATGGTTAGGATAAGGTCAGCCCATTCCATCAGTTCAGGGGAAACATTCTGAGATTGATGGTCGAGTTGAACCCCTTGTTCGGCTAGCAACCGTTGTACGTGTTCAGCTGCGGCTCCACCCTCGACGGCTGCAATCCCTGCAGATTGAACGTGAAATAGCTCCGGGGCTTTGTGACGCAGTAAGGATTCTGCTAAAGGGCTTCGACAAGTATTACCTGTACATACAAAGAGGATATGCTTCATGGTTCACTCCCTCATTTTTCTGTTAGCGTTATGACGTATGATACACATTTCTATTGTATCTATTCTACACTAAAAATTTCACGCCAAAAACAAGGAGCACGAACCCACCAAAAATTTCACTGTACTGTCCTATCCAACCGCCAACCTTACGCCCGATGAGTAATCCTAACGCTGTAAGAATTGACGCTGTTATACCGAATAAAGTGACCATGAGCCATAAACTAGCGGAAAACAAACCGAAAGGCAAACCGACAGAAAAAGCGTCTAGACTGACGCCAAATGCAAATAAGGCTATACCCGGTAGAGTGGTGTTTATAGAGGGTTCCTCGACGTCATCAAAAATAGATCCAAGGATCATATGTAAACCAATAAAAATAAGGATGATGCCCCCTATTGTCACAGCCAAACTACCCATATAGCCACTAAGGTACTGTCCAATAAGCGCACCTAGTAAAGGCATGAAAAAGTGAAACAAGCCGTTGATTATACTGATTTTTAACAAGTGCCTAAGCCGAATACCTCGCATTCCTAACCCAATGCTAACAGAGAAAGAATCCATGGCTAGGGCGAGAGATACAAATAGGAGTGTTAATAATTCGCCTAAAAAAATATCTGGCATGATCCATCCCCCTTGTCTCTCTCAAACATATGCATGGGATGTTTAAAAAAGTACAAGGGGTTAGGCTTGTTTGATATGACTTAAACCGGCGTTGTAAAAAGAATAGCGCCTTGAGGAGAGGATGGAATAGGCGGGACCACTAACGCTGTTACAGTTTAGAAGATGTAAAGTGAAAACGGTCTTAAGGGCAAGCTTCTAGAGACACTCGCCCCAACCACATGACTAACGTACGTCATGTACGCGCCCACCGGCAGCCTTAAGTAGACGATTCATGATGGCAGCTCCAATACCGTCCGTCGAGAAGCCTTCGCAAAAAATGAGGTCCACATGGGCAGCATCCATTTGTCGTAAGCCATCATAGATACGTCTAGCTACTGTGTGCAAATCCTCACGACTTCCAAGACTAATGACGAGGTCCGCTTCCGTGTAATCTTGCTCCCCATCATCCGTCGTTAAGACACCGACACGTGATCCCTCTCGTTTAAATTCTGTTATGTTTTGTTTGATATAGGCCCGCATTTTTGACGTACCGTTACGGTTATCTACAACCCAAAGTTCTCCCTCTGGAGCATAGTGCTTGTACTTCATACCGGGAGAAATAGGTTTAAAATCATGAGAAACATGCTCTGTAGTAGACATGCTTAACGCAGGGTCAACATTAACCTGCCCTATCACCTCAGTTAGCTCGCGCTGGGTGACACCACCCGGTCGTAGGATAACAGGGATGTCTTGGGTGATGTCTAACACAGTTGATTCCACACCAACGCCGGTCTCTCCACCATCAATGACGCCGGCTATACGTCCGTCCAAGTCATGCAAAACATGCCCAGCACTCGTGGGGCTCGGTTTTCCAGAACGGTTAGCACTTGGCGCTGCTAACGGTAGACCAGCCACCTCAATCAACGCTCGTGCGACGGGATGATCTGGCATGCGGACACCCACTGTGGAAAGATCCGCTGTCACAAGTGAACAGACCTGTTCGCTTTTTTCTAAAACTATCGTTAACGGCCCAGGCCAAAAAGCGTTCATTAAGGTGCGAGCTCTATCATCCACATTATCCACAACCCTTGATAACTGATCCACAGATGAGATGTGGACGATCAAGGGGTTGTCACTCGGTCTCCCCTTGGCTTCAAAAATCCCCTTCGTTGCCTCGTCTGACAAGGCATTAGCCCCTAATCCATACACGGTTTCAGTCGGAAATGATACCACTTCACCCTGTCTGATATACTTAGCTGCCTCGTGTATATGTGGATGTCGAATAAGTTTATCCACACAGTTATCCCCAGTTCCGTGGATAACCCAATGTTTGGTTTGTTTTTGATGTTTCATGACATTTCCCTCTTTCGTCCTTTAAGTCCTATCTATTGTAGCATGACCTCATGCTGTTTATTGTAAAATAAAAAGCCTCTATGAACTAGAGACTACGTGATGAACACTTTAGACATGTGTCGTGCGTATAACAATAACAACTACCATTTTTTCAAGCAAAGGAGGTTCTCCTCATGCAAGAAGATAACACTAGCAGGAGACAACGCTACGTACATCTTGCTAGAAGACCCTTGTTAAGCTCTCCTTCTCCTTACCCTGATGTCGACCCCTCACTTTTTAACCAGTCTATAGCGAACTTCCACACTCTGATCAATGAGGCAAGCAACGTTGTGGACACTTTATCCACTTCAAACGAGCTCAATGCTGAATTAATGAACGCCGCTCAACAATCGGACACGTCGCGCATCCATCACTTACTCGATCAGATCGGCATTCAGTCAGACTATGATGTCAGCTATACCCCTGAAAGTTTCAGGTTGGAGCTTAAAAACTCAGTTCAAGATATGGAGTGTTGTCAATTATTAATGGTGTTTCGTTGGCGTTAAGAGCCTTTAGAGAGCAAAGATGATCTTAGGCAAAGATGGCCACGACTTTATTAAAAATATCGGCCAGGAAAAAGCGGACTTCGACTTCTTCGTCTTGTGTTTGTCCAAGATCTTCTTGATCTTGTTGACTTGCTTTTTGCCCGTTCTCTGAAACGTCTCCTGTACCAAAATCGACAAAGCATAGGGGTGGGAATAAAACACACCACCAATTGTCACCTTGACCGGCACCTATCGTAATAAGTAAACCTTCATATTCACCTGCCGGATATAGACGGTTGCCATATAACTTCACTGGAAACTGTATTTGTCCATATTCTATCGAAAAATCTTTATCGTACCCTTTCGCTTCAAGTGTCTCTTGTACGATTTGATTTAAATGTGAATGGGACGCTTTTAGTTTCTGACGCGCCCCCTCTATGGTGTCGATATCCTGCGCCCAAGCGTTCATGCGGTCAACTATAACGTCACGCACTTCTCTTTTTATCAGCTGATCTTGGGGGCTGTCACTGTGGGCAAGGACTCTTAGTCGGATGGCTTCCTCAGGTATTGCTTTTTCCTCAGCGATATTTGTTTGGTTTAATAGACTTTGATTTAATAGACTAGCCGAAACTTGAGCTTGATGCTCCCAACTCATGACCAAAACGGACAAACTGACGAATAAATATAAGTATAATGTCTTCAAGACGATTTCCCCTCTCTCGTATTCTTAATATCAGCTTGGTCATGCCTGATAGGTTTTAAACGAGAAAGAGGCGGTTTTCGTTCATCAAATATCGACAGAAGCTCAACAAGACACGTCTTGTCGTTAGTATGACTTACTCAGCTTCTGGTTGTGGTAACTCGACAGGTAATACACCCTTTGCTTCAACGCCCGAGAAAAGCACATCAAACATCACTTCATAATGCACCGTTTCACTGCCATAAAGGGCAAGTGAGCGTTGTACGTTGGGTATATAACCCGCATCGTAAGGTAGCTCTAAAGCGATATGAACATAGGGTACATCTTGCATGTTCCAATGATTGACGAGTGAATTGAGACTCGTAACTAATGGCCCCCCTGCTTCGTTAAGGGATAGATTATGTGTCATGAGAATATAGTAATCATACGAATGGTTATCATTCGTTAACGAAGAGGCAACATTAGCATCGTATACACGCCAGGTCACATCCACTCCCTCTAAAGCACTTTCAGCAGACTGCATTACCTGCCAGGTCTCCTGAGCACGTGTTAAGTGATGTTGACTTGGCATCATAACAAGCACCTTGTCCCCATCATGGGGTTTATCTTCTAGCATCCAACGATTGATCCCTTTTTCATGCTTAACCCAAGTCGCACTCGCTTGAGTGATTTCGTGAATGGCCTCAGCATGGTGGGTAGCACCAACGACTTGCTGGGCATGTTCAATCTTCTCATGAATTGTCATAGTAGGCGTATCCTGCTCATCTATCTCCGCTTCTCCCACCTGTGTAAGAAGCCCCATATCCTGCTTCAGAGCAAGAATTCGTGTCACCGACTCATCAATACGCGCTTCACTGATTTCACCACTTTGGACAGCTTCAAGCAATGCCTCATACGAATCTTCTAGTTCCCTTGGCATAAGGATAATGTCAGCCCCTGCCTTTACTGCTCTGAGCACGGCGTCCGTTTCACCAAAATGATCGGCAATCGCCTTCATCGTAAACGCATCGGTGACGACAATCCCATCAAAGCCGATCTGCTCTCGTAGATAATGTTGAAGCATCGTCTCCGAAAGTGTGGCCGGTAAATGAATGTCCTTACCGTCTAGCTTAGATTTTACGGTTTGTTCGTCTAGTTGCGGAAACATCATATGGGCGGTCATGACCATTTGAAGGTCAGACTGTATCGCATGTCGAAAAGGGAACCATTCTAAATTCTCTAGTTCATCTGCCGATTTATCTAATTCAGGTAGCCCAACATGGGAATCAACATGCGTATCACCATGTCCCGGGAAATGTTTGGCTGTAGCCACAACACCCGCATCATGTAAACCTTCAATATACTTAGACCCTAGTACGGCAACCTGATTTGGGTCCTCGCCGTATGAACGAACACCAATAACAGGATTTCGAGGATTGTTGTTCACATCTAGGACGGGGGCAAAATTAACATTAATGCCTAGTGCCTTAAGCTCAGTTCCCGTCACACGACCAGCTTCATAAGCATGTCTCGGCGTTTGGCTAGCCCCTAGTGCCATATTCCCGGGCAAGTTTGTACCAAAAGGCAAACGATCAACGTTCCCTCCTTCTTGGTCAATGGCCGT
Source organism: Caldalkalibacillus salinus (assembly GCF_016745835.1). Lineage (NCBI taxonomy): Bacteria > Bacillati > Bacillota > Bacilli > Caryophanales > Bacillaceae > Caldalkalibacillus > Caldalkalibacillus salinus. Next base: position 40,597 of record NZ_JAERVL010000007.1, read on the forward strand.
GAATAAAGGGATGGACGTGTGTTCTTGTAAATCATGGGTCAGCGTGACCAGCTGTTCAGTACTTTCGATATTCTTACTAAAAAGGATCACACCGCCCACGTGTTGTTGGTCGAGCATCTCTTCTAACTTCTCATTCATTCTATGTGTCGGCGCCCCATCTAGCATTTCAATCTGGGGCATAAACATCTGGCCAATTTTTTCTTCTAAGGACATGTCTTGAACGAGGTTAGGGACAAGCGACAGTTCCGTGGCGTCTGAATCGTTCTCATCCTGTGGATTAACTGTATCCCCCTCATTAACAGGTGGCTCTTCTGAATCTGTTGACGGGGTTTGCGAACAGGCCGCCATAAACATAATCAAAAAAACGGCTAACAGGACCCATAATATTTGCTTATTCCGTAAACTAAAGCGTGTCATTCTACCATCCTTCCAGTTCCTTTTTATGGACGTTACAATGGACGTTGAACTTTACAATGTATGTTAAATTTCTACGACATGACTTATTTAGCACAGCTTTGCAAGCACCATACGCTCTAACCCTTGATAATCCTTTTTGGTTTGTATCCGTGCATCAGGGTATGCGGACCGTATCATGTCATGCACCTTCTGAGCTTGGTCAATGCCAACTTCAAAAGCGAGCCATCCTCCCGGCTGCACTAAATACTTAGATTGCTGTATAAGCTGACGGTAGTGATATAATCCGTCTTCTGCGGAGAATAAGGCCACATGAGGTTCATACTCAACCACCTGACGTTCTAGGTGCTGATCAGTTCTTGCCACATACGGCGGATTTGATACGAGTATTTGCACCGTTTCGTGAAGTGTTATAAGCGGTTCTGCTAGATCACCTTGAAAAAACTGCACGTGAGCTTCAAGTCTTTGAGCATTGCGTTTAGCTATGGCTAGCGCGTCTGAAGAGATATCTGTGGCCTTCACGCTCATTCGAGGTTCTTCTAAAGCCAAACTAACGGCGATAGCACCGCTCCCCGTACCGACATCTACAACTGTAACCTCATCATTCTCTGTCCATAGCGATGAATCCTGCTTTGCATGAGACAAAACTTGCTCGACTAACAATTCGGTCTCCGGTCGAGGGATCAGCACGGCAGGCGTTACCTCAAAGGTGCGACCGTAAAAATCTTGTTCACCGATCACATACTGATACGGCTCACCTGACAGTACGCGCTCTAGATCAGCCTGATACCCTGTCCAAGTTGTATGGTCTATGCGCTGTTCCAATAAGGTAAGCCAAGTAGAAACACCCTCGACATTTGCATGATACCGTAACAACCAATCCGCGATCTTTGGGTTTTGATTCTTCTGTTCTAATAAAGAAGAAGCCCTCCTCAGGGCTTCTCTATACGTCATCATACTCATGACTCTTCGACCTTCTTCAGCATTTCTGCTTGCTCATGTACGTTAAGAGCGTCAATAATTTCGTCCAACTCTCCATTGAGTACCTGATCAAGCTTGTGTAGGGTTAAGTTAATACGGTGATCTGTGACACGACTTTGAGGGAAGTTGTACGTCCGGATACGCTCACTACGGTCCCCAGTTCCCACCGCGGACTTACGTATACTTGCGTATTCTGACTGTGCTTCCTGCTGGTATTTATCGTAGACACGCGCACGTAACACCTTCATCGCCTTATCCTTGTTCTTATGCTGAGATTTTTCATCCTGACAGGATACAACAATACCGGTAGGCAAGTGGGTTAAACGCACAGCGGATTGTGTTGTATTGACGTGCTGCCCCCCTGCACCACTGGCATAGAACACGTCTACACGAACGTCCTTATCATGGATTTCAACATCAATGTCTTCTACCTCAGGGAGGACGGCGACCGTCGCCGTGGATGTATGAATTCGACCACCTGACTCCGTCGTAGGTATACGTTGGACACGATGGGCCCCGCTTTCGTATTTCAAACGGCTATAAGCCCCGTTACCGTTAATTTGGAAAACGACTTCTTTATAGCCACCCACATCATTCGCACTTTCCTCAATCACGTCAATCTTCCATCCTTGGCTCTCTGCATATCTGGTATACATTTTAAACAGATCCCCTGCGAACAAGGCAGCCTCGTCACCTCCGGCAGCCCCACGAATTTCAAAAATGACGTTCTTTTCATCGTTGGGGTCCTTAGGGAGGAGCAGAATCTGAAGACGTCCTTCTAATTCTTCTTTGCTTTCCGTTAGCTCTGAAATCTCGAGCTTAACCATCTCTCTCATTTCATCATCAAGCTTGTCTTCTAGCATCGACTTCGCATCATCAAGCTGCTCAGTGACTTCTTTATACTCGCGATAGGCGACAACTGTATCTTCTAAATCCGATTGTTCTTTCGAATATTCTCTCAGTTTTTTTGGATCGTTTGTTATGGCTGGATCACATAAAAGCTGGCTTAGCTCTTCGTAGCGATCCTCTAATGATTGTAATCGATCGTACACGTTTTTCCACCTCGCTTACTAAAGCCTAACATTACAATTATAGAACACTAGCGTTCTTCCGTCAAAGGTTTCCAGTCTGTTAGTGACGCCTTCCCTTTGACCTCATGACAATGGCGGCAACGAGGTTCATAGCTCTCTGATGCACCCACCATAATAACAGGGTCGTTGACGTGGGCCGGTCTACCATCAATTAACCTCTGTGTACGGCTCGCAAGTGAACCACAGGACGCACAGATGGCATGAAGTTTGGTGACATACTCGGCAATGGCGAGAAGGCCTTGTATAGGGCCAAAGGGTTCTCCTCTGAAATCCTGGTCTAACCCGGCACAGATGACTCGCAAACCTTTATCAGCTAGGGTTTGTACAACGGGTACGATACCTTCATCAAAGAATTGAACTTCATCTATCGCTATACAATCTGCATCTTCTGGTACGGCACGCAAAAGATCTGAGGAGTGCTCGACCGCTTGAGCTTCTAGGGACATGCCACTGTGAGAAACGATGGCAGCTTTACTATATCGATCATCTATGACGGGTTTGTACACGCTCACGGTCATCTTTGCTAATTCAGCTCTATGTATACGTCGAATCAGTTCTTCACTTTTACCGGAGAACATGCTTCCACAAACCAGTTCCACCCAACCATGATTCTTCACAATATGCATTACTGACACTCCTAAAATAAATATATGATGTAAAAAAACAGGCAAGAAAAGCTTGCCTGTTTTACAGCTTTGATTACAGCTTTGTTAAAGCACACCTTATTTAAGGTTATATTTTTTCTTAAAGCGATCCACACGTCCACCTGCATCCACAAACTTCTGCTTCCCAGTGAAGAATGGGTGGCATGCAGAGCAGATCTCAACGCGTAAGTCCGCTTTTACTGAACCAGTTTCAAATTCATTTCCACACGCACAAGTGACTTTAGCTACTTGATAATTTGGGTGAATTTCTGGTTTCATTTGCATTCACTCCTTTACGCCCTGAATCATATTCGAAACAGAGTTAATCGTTCGTCACACATGCCTGATTATAGCACGTGGTGACAGGAGTTGCAATAGCACCTTTTAAGGTAGGTGATTGATAGGATTAACGGGTCTATTGTTTATCCGAATCTCAAAGTGCAAATGGTAGCCTGTCGCATGTCCGGTTTGACCCATATACCCAATCGTTTCGCCTTGTGAGATGTGCATGCCTTCTGAGACGGTCATACTGCTGAGATGTGCATAATACGTTTCTAAACCATCACCATGACTAATAATGACAAGATTCCCATATCCCCCTCTATGGTAGTACGCGTCTGTTACAACACCTGATTGTGCTGCGACAATCGGTGCGTTAGCGCGCTGGGCGTTAGATATATCTATACCATTATGTGGTTTTCCCCATCTCATGCCATATGTACTGGTCAAAGTACCGTCTAAAGGCCAAATAAAAGAACCGTCTACCTTGGCATCTTGAGAACGAGAGGCCACCGTCACTTGACCCTTCTCTGCATATCGCCTCGGCGTTGAGAGGGGTTGGTGTACGGGCTCTGCTGGGGCTTGAGGCAAGTGGATTTCTTGTCCCGGATACAAAGCTGGGTTCGATTCAATTACCATGCGATTATTCGCTAGTATATCCTCTAGTGGAATGCCCTGTTCTCTGGCAATGCTTTCTACTGTTTCTCCATGTTTAACCACATATTTTCTTTCCTTCAGTGGAATCTTCAGTTTTTCTCCTATAGATAATTGGTGCTTGTTTTCAATATGATTTATTCTCATAATCTCAGACTGTTTGACATCATGGGCAACGGCAATACCTGACAGTGTGTCCCCTTCTTGTACTTCGTAAGTCAACGTATGATGATGGTCCTGATTCATCTCAGCTTTTACCCTTTTAAGGGGATTGACATAACTTCTAACGGCCTTATCAAATAGATGTGCTTCCAAATGTTCTATGTCGTCCTCAAGAAAATCTACGGATCTTCCTGTAGCAGCCCCTGCTTCAGTGACTGAAAGTGCAGTTGCACCCGTTATTAATAAAGCGGAGGTGACTACTTGCTTCGTTTTGTCCACAGATCTTCCCTCCTTCATGTCGTTCTTTTCATGTTTATGTATGTGAACATAAAAAAATACCAGAAACCTATTCATCATTACTGTGATAGGTTCCTGGTGCGGGTTAAGTTGAGCTGATGATTATGAGGCAGACGTTTTAGTGCGTGTCGTTCGCTTGCTTCTACCTTTATCTTCGTCTTCCGCTCCTTCAAAGAGCGCCATAAATTCTTCGTTCGTTTTTGTTCGTTTAATTTTACGTATAAACTGATCAGTAAAGTCAGAGGATTCGCTCATGTTCTTTCTGATCATCCAAAGCTTCTCTAGATCTTCGGTTGATAGTAGAAGTTCTTCTCTACGCGTACCGGATCGACGGATATCAATAGCTGGGTAGATTCTTCTCTCTGCTAGTTTACGATCGAGATGGAGCTCCATGTTACCAGTTCCCTTGAATTCTTCATAGATGACGTCATCCATCCGAGAACCTGTATCTACAAGGGCTGTAGCAAGAATCGTGAGGCTGCCCCCTTCCTCGATATTTCTAGCTGCACCAAAGAAACGTTTCGGTCGGTGGAAAGCGGCGGGATCAATACCGCCTGATAACGTACGACCACTTGGCGGGATTACGAGGTTGTATGCTCGAGCTAAGCGCGTAATACTATCTAGTAATATCACGACATCTCTCTTGTGTTCAATCAGACGTTGTGCCCGCTCTAAAACCAGCTCTGCCACACGTATATGATTCTCCGGAACTTCATCAAAGGTTGAGCTGACGACTTCCCCTTTAACAGAACGTTGCATGTCCGTCACTTCTTCTGGTCTCTCATCTATCAGTAAAACGATGAGCTCCGTATCAGGATGATTGGTGGATATACTGTTCGCAATTTCTTGGATTAAAACGGTTTTTCCGGCTTTGGGTGGGGCCACGATAAGACCACGTTGGCCTAAGCCTACAGGCGCGATCAGATCCATCATTCTAGAAGAGAGGTTTTTGGGTTGCGCTTCTAGCACCATCTTTTCGTTAGGATAGAGTGGCGTGAGGGCTGGGAAGTGAGGCCTTTCTTTGGCAAGCTCTGGGTCCTCCCCGTTTACGGCACTGACATGAAGGAGGCCAAAGTACCTTTCATTTTCTTTAGGGGGTCTAACCTTCCCTGATACCTTGTCGCCATTACGCAATTCAAACCTTCGAATCTGTGAAGCGGAGATGTAGATGTCCTCTGAGGATGGAAGGTAGTTAATCGGTCGTAGGAAACCGTAACCCTCTTGTAGGATTTCTAGGACACCCTCCATAAACATAAAGCCGTCTTTCTCTGCTTGTGCTTTAAGGATGGCAAAGATCAATTCCTTTTTCTTTAATTGACTGTAATACTGGATATGATAGTCTTTAGCTAGTTTGTATAAATCCTTTAAATTCATAACTTCAAGTTCTGTAATATTTACAGACATGAACGAAACACCACTTTTCTACTATATATTATGATTTAATGACCATGTTGGGTTTTTTCTCTAAGCGGTGGTCCGCGTTAATAAATCTGACAGTTCCCGACTTTGCACGCATAACGATGGATTGCGTTGTGCCCATGCTACCTTTGAACCTGACGCCACGGAGTAATTCTCCATCCGTTACACCCGTTGCGGCAAATATACAGTCATCCCCGCGAACCAAATCTTCCATGCGTAATACTTGACTAGGGTTGGTCACTCCCATTCGCAAGCAACGATCATACTCCTCTTGGGTTTGAGGTAAGAGACGCCCTTGTAATTCCCCGCCCAAACATTTTAATGCCACGGCTGCAATGACCCCTTCAGGCGCGCCACCTGAGCCAAATAAAATATCCACACCCGTGTCATCAAATGCAGTATTAATTGCGGCTGCCACGTCACCGTCTGAGATGAGCTTAATTCTAGCACCTGCTTCTCTCACATCCTCCACAATCTTTGAATGCCGGTCGCGGTCTAGTATAACAGCCACGAGATCAGTCACATCACGATTTAATGCGTGAGCGACCGCTTTTAAATTATCTTTGACTGGGGCATCAATGTCAACTCTTCCTACAGCTGCTGGCCCAACTGCAATTTTGTCCATATACATATCTGGGGCGTGTAAAAGGTTGCCTTTCTCTGCTACGGCAATAACGGAAAGCGCATTCCATGTTCCCTTTGCGACAATATTTGTCCCTTCTAATGGATCAACTGCAACATCTAATTCAGGGCCGCCGCCCATTCCGAGGTCTTCCCCGATATAAAGCATAGGGGCTTCATCCATCTCGCCCTCACCAATGACAACGGTCCCCTGCATAGGCACCGTATCAAAAACAGTTCTCATCGCTGTAGTAGCCGCCTCATCCGCCTCGTCTTTCATTCCTCTTCCCATCCAACGTGCAGACGCGAGTGCAGCTGCCTCTGTGACTCGTACCAATTCCATCGTTAAACTTCTCTCCATGTTTCTCCCTCCTATATATTCGCCATTATGTTTGTGAGGCCATTTTTAGCCACATCCATACACTTATTCTCTATTAGTATAGCATTTTATTGCAATTAGTGTATCACAAATGGTGAAAAGGCGACAAAATTGGGTGAATGAGGAGAGCGTTTTTCATAGTATTGTTGTTTGATTAATAACTTGTTTGAGGAGTAAGGAGAGAGAGGCTAATGACATGACCATTAGCCTTAATACCGATCGAGCATCACAATCTTGGAAGGTTCCTGATCTGAATTTCTCCATGTTTCTGCACCTAATGCCTTTAGTTTAGCTTCTAAATACTCGTATCCACGGTCAATGTGTTCGACACCACTGATTTCTGTAATGCCATTGGCGATGAGACCTGCTACGACGAGCGCAGCACCTGCACGTAAATCTGATGCTGTCACCTTTGTCCCTTGCAGTGGGGTTGAACCATCAATAATAGCGGACCGCCCTTCTACCTTAATATTGGCGCCCATTCTACGTAGTTCATCAACATGCTTAAAGCGTGCGCTGTAGATCGTATCTGTGACAATGCTCGTCCCTTTCGCTTGGGTGAGAAGGGTCGTCATGGGCTGTTGCAGATCCGTTGGAAACCCTGGATGTACAAGGGTCTTGATATCTACGGAGCTAAATTCACCAGCAGAACCGTCCACGAGCATTTGGTCATCCTTGGTGTCAATGCGTACACCAACCTCTCGAAGTTTAGACATGAGAGACTCCATATGTTTAGGGATCACATTATCCAGGATGACTTGACCTCGGGTAGCGGCTGACGCGATCATAAATGTACCTGTCTCAATGCGATCAGGAATAATGGTGTGTCTACATCCTTTTAAGTAATCCACACCTTCAATACGGATGACATCCGTTCCTGCTCCCTTAATCTTAGCACCCATAGATGATAATAAGGTCGCTACATCAATGATCTCAGGTTCCTTTGCTGCATTTTCAATGATGGTTCTCCCTTTTGCTCGAACAGCGGCGAGCATGATATTGATGGTCGCACCTACACTAACAACATCAAGGTAAATACGAGCACCCCGGAGTTCCTTAGCAACGATAGAGATGGCACCATGGTCATTTGTCACCTCAGCACCTAAAGCCTCAAATCCCTTGATGTGTTGGTCGATTGGGCGAGGCCCTAAATTACACCCCCCAGGCAAGCCTACACACGCTTGACCGAATTTGCCAAGCAAAGCACCCATAAGATAATAAGAAGCTCTCAGCTTTTTGACTTTGCCATTGGGTAATGGGATCTCTTTCATCTTACGTGGGTCAACGTAAAATTCACCATTGTTTAACTCCGTTTTGCCCCCCAGGTCTTGGAGCAGATCTGCAAAGATACGCACGTCACTAATACCAGGTAAGTTTTCAATCGTGGTTGGGCCATCAGCGAGGATGGTGGCTGGAATCAAGGCGACGGCACTGTTTTTTGCACCGCTGATTGTGACCTTTCCTTGCAAAGGTTTGCCACCATGAATATATAACTTGTCCATTCCTCTTCTCCTTCCTAGTCCATCTTAGCTGCTAGAAGATATTATCATCATTATTACCACTTTTACTGTATTAAAAAACCTAATCTTAAGATTTATGTTGTTATGTGTTCTTAGCGTTCTCCCAGTCGGCTAAAAACTTTTCAATACCTTGATCGGTTAAAGGGTGTTGGGTCATTTGTTCTATGACTTTCGAAGACATGGTTCCGATATGAGCGCCACTTAAAGCCGCTTGGGTCACATGTTGAGGATGGCGTATTGAGGCCGCAATGATTTGCGTTTCAATGTGGTGGACGGTGAAGAGCTCTGCAATCTCAGCAATGAGGTCTATACCGTTATGACCAATATCATCTAGTCTTCCTAAGAACGGAGATACATAAGTGGCGCCGGCTCTTGCGGCTAACAACGCTTGGTTAGCAGAGAAAATGAGTGTCACGTTCGTTTTAAGTCCTTTGCGATGAAACTCAGAGACAGCCTTGAGTCCTTCAGTAGTCATCGGGACTTTAATCGTGATCTGAGGGGCAATAGCCGCTAGCTCCTCCCCTTCCTTAACCATATCGGTGGCTTTCTCACTGACAACCTCAGCGCTCACAGAACCCTGAACGAAGGAACAGATGTCTTTCAATCTTTCTTTAAAATTTGCCCCTTCTTTGGCCACAAGACTTGGATTTGTGGTCACACCTGCCAAAATGCCCATGTCGTAAACCTTACGAATCTCTTCAAGATTCGCTGAATCAACAAAAAATTTCATAAAGAGAAACCCCTTTCGCTTCAGTATAGTCTATTTTCCACTCTGTATAAAGGTAATAACGTTAATATCTTCTGCAGTCAACCCAACCACTATGTACAAACGTATTCGTGTGCGCTCACATATATATGACGTTTGGACATCATTGATGTGTAAGCGCGCCCACGAGAAACAAACGTGTTGGCTCTTTTGAATAACCACTAAAAGATTTAAATATATAAATATGACCTTCTAGATAAAAGGGTATCGCTTCTATCATGAAGATCATATTTATCATAAGCTTATATTTGTTGTCTGAATTTAGGCTTTGTTGCTGGAGCCAAACTCACGCATCTTAGAAATAACCGTCTCCTTGATGCTGTCTCTCGCTGGCCCTAGATACTTACGTGGGTCATATAATTCAGGTTTCTCATCTAGAACTTGGCGTACAGTCTTAGCAGAAGAGATTTGGTTTTCTGTATTCACATTGATTTTCGCTGTACCTAAGGAGATCGCATGTTGAATGTCTTTTGTCGGAATCCCGGTCCCTCCATGTAGCACAAGTGGTACCCCTGTGAGCTTTTGAACTTCTTCCATGCGGTCAAACCCTAAGTTAGGTTCTCCTTTATAAGGACCGTGAACAGATCCTAAAGCTGGTGCGAAGCAGTCGACGTTCGTTTCACGTACGAGTTGTTCACATTCTGATGGTATAGCGTACGCTGCCTCAGCGTCTTCCACGACGAGGTCATCTTCTTGACCACCGATTCTGCCAAGCTCAGCTTCAACGGATACCCCAAGAATATGGGCTACTTCAACAACTTTTTTAGTTAAAGCAATATTTTCTTCTAGCGGATAGTGAGAACCGTCAATCATAACGGATGTGAATCCAGCATGAATCGCTTTTACACAACTCTCAAAAGATGAACCGTGATCGAGGTGTATCGCAACGGGTACATCAACTTCATAATGATCCATAAGCTCTTGAACCATGGATACAACAAACTTAAAGCCACCCATATAGCGCGCAGCACCTTCACTTACACCCAGAATGACCGGTGAGTTTTCCTCTTGTGCTGCTTGCAGAATCGCTTGTGTAAATTCAAGGTTGTTTAAATTGAATTGTCCCACAGCATATTGACCTTCTACTGCTGTGTTTAACATGTCTCGCATTGAAACTAATGGCATAATCTCCACCCTTTCCACTTTTTTATATCTGTTTTAGATTTAACAGCTGTCTGGCTTCCACAGGTGTGGCTACTTCTCTCCCAACTTCTTTAGCAAAGCGGACGACGCGTTCGACTAACTGAGCGTTCGAATCCGCGAGAACGCCTTTTTGAAAATAAATATTATCTTCAAACCCAACCCTCACATGTCCGCCCATGAGTAGTGCATGAAGGGCCATGGGAAGTTGGTGTCGCCCTATCCCAGCGACCGTCCATGTCGCTCCTTGGGGTAAGTTCTGTACCAATGCAAGGAGATTATGTATAGTCGCGGGTATACCGCCTGGTACGCCCATGACGAAATCAAAATGGGCATGCCCTTCAACTATTCCATCTCTCAATAAGTGCAAGGCATTGTTTATCATTCCCATTTCAAAGATTTCGAATTCAGGCTGGACTTTTTCTCTTATCATCGTCTCAGCCAATGTCTTGATATCTTCAGGTGTATTCATGAAAACACCTGAACCAAAATTAACCGTTCCGGTGGTGAGCGTGGCCATTTCAGGCTGAAGTAATAGAGGCTGCATACGTTCTTGTAGTGTCATCCCGACAGCGCCACCCGTAGAAACTTGTACTATTATATCACATCGTTTGCGGATATGATGATATATTTGCGCATAGCGTTCCCTGTCCTGTGTCGGTGTCCCATCATCAAGCCTTGCATGAATATGGGCTATAGAGGCGCCAGCGTGGTAAGCTTTCACTACCTCATCAGCCACTTCTTCAGGTGTATAGGGAATATTTGGATGATGCTCACGTGTCACTTCAGCACCATTGACAGCAGCTGTGATGATGAGTTTATCCATCCGTTTGGCCTCTCGTTTTTTGTTGTTTGTCTTTTGGAACAACGCACGTACCAGAAGCCTGGCATACTAAGATGGGGGTAGATAGTACAGTAGCAGCAGAGGGAGATTGCGGGTCACGACTGCCTTCAATCACTTTATACGCTTCAAATGTTATTTTGCGCGAAGTGTTGCCGACTTTCACAATACTCCCTTTTGCTTCTACATAATCACCGGCATATACAGGCGCTGTGAATTCTACGTTGTCATAAGCCACAAATAGACCTTCGTCCCCATCATGTCTGATGAGTAATTCTGTTGCCACATCTCCAAAAAGGGACAGCATTCTAGCTCCATCCACTAATTCTCCACCGTAATGGGCGTCTGCTTGGGACATACGTAAACGAATCATCACGTCGCTCATATCGCCTCTCCTCACTTTGGCACGGATGCCAGGTAATCTCCGACCATCTGCCTTAATTCATCAATATCAAACGGCTTTGTGAAATGCGTTAATGCACCGAGTTGCATCGCTTCTTGGATGAGGTCTAGTTCACCATATGCTGTAATCATAATCACCTGAACCTCTTGGTTATAAGCTTTGATTCGTCTTAATATTTCAAGTCCATCCATTCCCGGTATTTTCATATCTAGGATGACAAGGTCTGGCTCATTTTTTTCAACAAGTTCTAAGGCTTGTTTACCATTTGCAGCTTGAAATGTCTGATAGCCTTCTTTGCGAAAGACTTCGTCAAGTAATACACGTATTCCATACTGGTCATCAACAATGAGGATTTTGTTACTATCCAAGACCTTAAACACCTTCCTTTTAAGATGACATAATCTGACCTATTAGGTTAGATTCGCTAGATGTCAGCATATTCCTCTTAAATAACTAAAAATTCTTCGTTATTAGAGGGGTTGGGAAAGTGTTGTGACGGGAATTACACCAGTTGATTCACTTGGACTGATGCTTTCACAAATTCTCTAAACAATGGCTGTGCTCGGTTCGGCCTTGACGTAAACTCAGGATGGAACTGACTCGCAACGAACCATGGATGGTCTTGAAGCTCAATAATTTCTACTAGGCGCCCGTCAGGCGATGTCCCAGAGAAGATAAAGCCTTGGTCTTCCATTTTAGCTCGGTATTCATTGTTAAATTCGTAACGATGGCGATGACGCTCATAGATGAGTTCATCCTGATAAGCTTCGTAAGCCTTTGTCCCTTGTGCGATTTTACAAGGATACAGACCGAGTCTCATCGTGCCACCTAAATCCTCGACATCCTTCTGCTCAGGTAACAGGTCAATCACAGGATAACGTGTTTCAGGTTGTATCTCTGAGCTATTGGCCCCTTGATAATCCAGAACATGTCTTGCAAATTCTATACACGCGACCTGCATGCCTAGACAGATACCGAGGAATGGGATTTTATGCTCACGAGCAAATTGTACCGTGTCAATTTTCCCTTCTACACCTCGGTCACCGAAGCCGCCTGGTACCAAGATACCGTCAACGTCTTCTAGTGCCTCTTTCACATTTTCTTTGTTAATCTCTTCTGCGTTCACCCAGCGTATGTTCACTTCTGTATCATTGGCAATGCCAGCATGGTATAACGCCTCTGCCACAGATAAATAGGCATCCTGTAATTCAACGTACTTACCGACGAGGGCAATTGTCGTTTTGCGCTTCAAGTGCTTTACATCTTCGACTAGCTTACGCCACTCTGTCATGTCAGGCTGGGGCGCTTTGATGTTCATATGGTTTAGAACGTAGTCATCGAAACCTTGAGATTGTAACAATAAAGGGACTTCATAGAGAGTTTCTACGTCCGTGGATTCAATGACGCCCTGTTGCTCAATGTCACAGAACAACGCGAGCTTTTCTTTCATCTCTTCTGAAATTTGGTGCTCCGTACGACACACCACCACGTTCGGTTGAATCCCTAGGCTACGAAGCTCTTTAACACTATGTTGTGTCGGCTTTGTCTTCAGTTCCCCCGCAGCACGAATATACGGGATGAGCGTCACGTGAATGTACATGACATTCTCTCGCCCTATGTCACTTTTAATTTGTCTAATCGCTTCTATAAAAGGAAGGCTTTCGATATCCCCCACAGTGCCTCCAATCTCCGTAATAACAACATCAGCTTGAGTTTCTTTACCGGCGCGGAAAACACGGTCTTTGATTTCATTAGTGATGTGTGGAATAACCTGCACGGTCCCACCGAGATAGTCACCACGTCTTTCTTTGGTGATGACACTAGAATATATTTTCCCCGTCGTCACATTACTGTTTGCACTGAGGTTAATGTCAATGAAACGTTCATAGTGCCCAAGGTCTAAATCTGTCTCAGCACCGTCATTTGTCACAAAGACTTCTCCGTGCTGATAAGGACTCATTGTACCTGGGTCCACGTTAATATAAGGGTCAAACTTTTGGATGGTCACATTTAAACCACGGTTCTTCAACAAACGACCCAATGAGGCCGCTATAATTCCTTTTCCGATAGAGGAGACCACTCCTCCAGTTACAAAAATATACTTTGCCATATCGATTACCCCTCTTTCATTCCTAGTTTGGCGCAAATTTTAAAAACCATGATAAAAATATGAAAGTCTCCAAAATACAAAAAAGCAAAAGTGGCACTTATCCCAAGTAAAGGGGGCACTTTTGCTCAATGCTTGCGTTTTAACTTGTATTTAAATTTATATCTTCATCTGCATTAATCTTTTCGATTAATTTCTAAAGCCCAAAAAAAATTTTACCCCTTGAACATGAAAGTGTCAAGGGGCATTGCAATGCTTTAAGCAGAGTAACCTCGGAAATCACTCTTTTTCCGTGTCCTCCTCGTTATCGTCAATAGCTAAATCCTCTTCTTCATCTTCTTCTAGATCTTCATCTAAGTCTTCGACATCTTCAATACCCTCTAAATCTTCTTCGAAATCGTCAGCTAAATCACCAACGTCTTCAATCTCTTCTTCTATTTCTTGAATACCTTCTACATCTTCTTCTAGGAACTCGTCATCCGCCTTTTTCTTCTTTTTCTTCTTTTTCTTTGTTTCTGTAATGACGATTTCTTCAGCCTGTTCAACAGGATACCAACTGCGTAAACCCCATACATTATCACCCACAGGTTTAAAGCGACCGTCTATGTTAATTTCTGTATATAGACGTGTCATGGCAATCGCCTTATCCCCACCTTTGAAACCTTTCATTTCAACAATTTCTTCTAAGATTTCTAGGTATGGTTTTGGTTCTTTATTGTTTTCCTTTAAGATATGATACGCGATGTCCACCATAGACATTTCAGAAAGGGTTTCTCGATCAAGTTCATGGATACTACTCACACCAGCACTTCCCTTCTACTCTACTTCTTCCTATCCATTATAGACTGATCTAGAAAAAATATGCTAGCCCTATTTTTACAGTCTATCTGACAAAATTTCGTCTTTATATCCTTACATATTTCGGCGATATTGTCCACCAACTTCATACAGTGCCTGTGTGATTTGACCCAAACTGGCCACCTTGACCGTTTCCATTAACTGGGCAAAGACATTTCCGCCACCTCTTGCCGTCTCTTTCAGGCGATCGAGCGCTTGTTCAGCTTCACCCTGATGTTGTGTCTGGAACGCTTGTAGGTTTTGGATTTGCGTGTCTTTTTCTTCCTTGGTCGCCCTTGCAAGTTCCATTTCAAAAGACGTCTCTTCTGGTGGATGAGGATTCGTATAAGTGTTCACACCAATGATTGGCAGCTCACCTGAGTGTTTTTTCGTTTCGTAGTATAGAGATTCTTCCTGAATTTTGCCACGTTGATATTGCGTTTCCATGGAACCGAGCACACCACCACGATCACTAATTCGCATAAACTCTGCCAGCACGGCCTCTTCTACTAAGTCAGTCAGTTCTTCAATAATAAAGGACCCTTGTAAAGCGTTTTCATTTTTGGCCAGCCCGAGTTCTTTGGTAATAATCATCTGGATCGCCATCGCTCGGCGAACGGATTCTTCTGTCGGTGTCGTAATCGCTTCATCGTAAGCGTTCGTGTGTAGTGAGTTACAATTATCGTAGATGGCCATAAGGGCTTGGAGTGTTGTACGAATATCATTAAAGTCTATTTCTTGTGCGTGTAGGGATCGTCCTGAGGTTTGGATGTGATATTTCAACTTCTGACTTCTTTGGTTCGCTTTATACTTGTGTTTCATCACGGTCGCCCATATTCGCCGTGCCACTCTACCGATAACAGAGTATTCAGGGTCAAGGCCGTTACTGAAAAAGAAAGAGAGGTTCGGGGCAAAGTCATTAATGTCCATGCCTCGGCTCAAGTAATACTCTACATAAGTGAAACCGTTGGCTAAAGTGAAGGCCAGTTGCGTTATCGGATTGGCACCCGCTTCTGCGATATGGTAACCAGATATACTGACAGAGTAATAGTTTCTCACTTTATGATCAATAAAGTACTGTTGAATATCGCCCATCATTCTTAGGGCGAATTCGGTAGAAAAGATACATGTGTTTTGGCCTTGGTCTTCTTTTAAAATATCAGCTTGAACGGTGCCTCGTACAGTGCTTAAGGCGTAGGCCTTGAGCTGCTCACGTTCTTCCTCATTCGGCTCGCGACCTTCTTTTTCAGTGAAATACTTCACCTGTTGATCAATCGCTGTGTTCATGAACATCGCTAAGATAATCGGAGCTGGACCGTTAATGGTCATTGATACACTCGTACTTGGATCACATAAATCAAAACCAGCGTATAACTTTTTCATGTCCTCAAGCGTGCAGATGCTCACGCCACTTTCGCCAACTTTTCCATAGATATCTGGGCGGTAGTCTGGGTCTTCTCCGTATAGTGTGACACTATCAAATGCCGTGGAAAGTCGTTTGGCTGGGTCTTCTTTGGACAAATAGTGAAAGCGTTTATTCGTTCGTTCAGGTGTACCTTCACCCGCAAATTGACGTTTGGGGTCTTCACCTTTACGCTTGAACGGGAATACACCAGCTGTATAAGGAAATTCCCCCGGTACGTTCTCTGTGAGTATCCACTCTAGTATATCGCCCCAATCTTGGTATTTAGGCAGGGATATCTTCGGAATCTTAGTCCCAGACAAGGACGTCGTATATAACTCTGTCACGATCTCTTTATCTCGGATCTGAGTGACATATTGCTCCTGTCTGTAAGCTTCCTTAACCTCAGGCCACTGATCTAGCTTCTTTTTACATTCGGGGTGTAGTTGCGCTTCTAACTCTTTTTCAAGTTGTGTCAACACCCTTGATGTCTCTTCCATGTGGTTCGTCTTAGCTCCCGTATCACGATCTGTTAGGGTTTCTGAAGTCGTGCTACTTAAATCCAAATGGAGGAGGTCGTGTGAATCTTCTGTATTCTCATGCTGCTCCTCTAACGCTCGTTTCGCTCCTTGGACTTGATACAATTTTCTAGCGATGGCTGCTTGTTCTCGAGCAAAGGTTTTATAGGCGTGCACTGTCTGCACGATTTCGCCTAGGTACTGCCTTCTCTCTCCTGGAATGATGACGTTCTTCTCTGTCACTGGATTCAGTGCACTTTGTTGTATCGGCCACGCCTGCTTTAATTTCTCATTGACTGTATCCATTATGGCAAAGAATAATTGGTTTGTTCCTGGGTCATTAAATTGACTCGCGATCGTCCCGTATACAGGTAATGTCGATTCCTCACGATCAAAAAGCATACGACTTCGTTGGTACTGCTTGCGAACGTCACGCAAGGCATCCGCAGACCCTTTGCGATCGAACTTGTTAATGGCAATGATATCTGCAAAATCAATCATGTCGATTTTCTCTAACTGTGAAGGTGCACCAAACTCACTGGTCATGACATACATTGATAAGTCACATAACTCTACAATCTCAGCGTCCCCTTGCCCGATGCCACTCGTTTCTACAATGATAAAGTCATAACCCGCTGCCTTTACGACCTGAATGGCATCTTCTAACGCCGCACTTAACTCTGTCTTAGATGAACGCGTAGCGAGACTGCGCATATAGACGTTCGGATGATGGATGGCGTTCATACGTATACGGTCTCCTAACAAGGCGCCTCCCGTTTTCTGTTTGGACGGATCGATAGAGATGATCGCCAGCGTACGTTCCGGAAACTGTTGAGTATAACGGCGTACAAGCTCGTCTGTGAGGGAGCTTTTCCCCGCTCCACCCGTCCCCGTAATACCCAGAATGGGCGTCGTTCCCTCTTGTTGTTTCGCCTTTTCTCTTATGGCTTCTATCGCACTGGCCATCTCCTGCATCTGCTGCGCTTCCTTCTGTTCCACCCAATCCTCTGCGACAGTAATTAATCTGGCCACCATCTCGGGGTGGTGTACATCTAGTTTGTCTAGTGTCACTTCGCCTTGTTGCACGGTTGGAAAGTCACAAAGCTCTAACATTTGGTTAATCATACCCTGTAAACCGTACTGACGTCCGTCTTCAGGTGAAAAGATCCTCGTGATGCCGTATTCATGCAGCTCTTTGATCTCTGGAGGAACGATGACCCCCCCACCGCCTCCAAAGATCTTAATATGGCTTGCTCCTCTTTCGCGAAGCAAATCATACATATATTTAAAATATTCAATATGTCCCCCTTGATAGGAACTGATGGCAATCCCTTGCACATCCTCTTGTATCGCTGCCGTCACCACCTCATCTACTGAGCGGTTATGGCCTAGGTGAATCACTTCTGCACCAGACGCCTGAATGATACGTCGCATCACGTTAATCGAGGCGTCATGCCCGTCAAACAAACTAGACGCCGTGACAAACCTCAGCTTATGCTTCGGCATGTAAACTTCAGGATGGACTTGTTGAGCCAACATTGCTCGCCTCCTTTTTACTTCTAATTTGGTTCATGATGAGCGATGTCTGCTTTTCGATAAATTCCTCTAACGTAAACGCCTTGGCCAACGCCCATCTTCTGAATACCCACATCTCGGCTAGAACCATGATGTTATGTGCCATCAGCTTGACTTCCTTAGGATCGAGTTGAATGCTCCCATCATCAATACCCTTCTGTAACACTTGCTCAAATATATTGGTGATATCGACCTCTTTGTTTAACACGTAGGAGAGTGTGTCCTGTGGTAAAGATTTGGCTTCTTGATAGATTAGCAGGACGCGGTCTTGCATGTCATTCATCACTTGGAAAAAGTGTTGAATCGCTGCTTGCAGGGAGTCAATGCCTTGCTCCTCCTCTTGGATGGCCTGCTGAATACGATCTTCTAGCTCTTGGTGAATCGCATCACAAACAAGGTAGAGTACATCTTCCTTTGATTCAATATATTCATACAGGGTGCCAATGCTGAATCCAGCTTTTGAAGCAATTTCTCTTGTTGTTGTTTTATGAAAGCCTTTTTCTATGAAAAGAGATACGGCTGCTTCGATCATTTGCTCTCTTCTTCTTTTGACTAGTTTTTGATCTTTTACGAGTGATGGAATTGGCTTCTTTCCTTTCGCCACTTAAACTCCCCCTTCCTCTACTCTCTGATAGTCTGTTCTGTCTCCCTGGCCGGGCCATCATCCGACGAAAACCATTGCTTAAACAATGCGGTGGCGATATGATAAGGGTTATTTTTACCGTTTCTAGCCTGTTGCAACATCCTTTTCATCTCATCTTCAGCTAGACGTTCACGCATAAAAAGAGAGAGCTGATGCTGTATGGTCTCGTGTACTTCACGCACCAACCGGTCCTGTTTTCTCTTCTCTCCCTCTCCTGACGAACGGAGATAGTTTTGGTGTGCCTGCACCTCATCCCATAGCTCCGCGACACCTTCGTTCTTGGTACTCACTGACTGCACAATGGGAGGTCGCCACGTATGATCATGCTTCACTAAATCTAGCATGTGCTCTATCTCAGCAACCAGTTTAGAAGCACCCGGTATATCCGCTTTATTAATGACATAAACATCGGCAATCTCCATAATGCCGGCCTTAAACGCTTGAACCGTATCCCCACCATTGGGTGTTAGCACAACCATGGTGGTATCAGCTACATTCATAATATCGAGTTCCGTTTGGCCTACACCGACCGTTTCAATGAGAATAACATCTTTCCCGAAAGCGTCTACAGCGTGGACGGCTTCCTTTGTTGCTCTGGCCAGCCCTCCTAAGCTACCCCGGGTACTCATGCTGCGAATGAATACCTGTGGATCAACATAATGCTGTGACATGCGTACTCGATCGCCTAACAAGGCACCGCCAGTAAAAGGACTGGTCGGGTCAACGGCAATGATGCCGACACTAAGCCCTTGTTGACGAAGGAGGTGAATCAATCGATTAACCAGTGAGCTTTTACCAGCTCCAGGTGCACCAGTGATACCGACCTTAATGGCACGATCTTTGTACGGATGTAATGCTTCGAGAAGCTGCAAGCGACTGGGGTGATCATTTTCAATGTGGGAGATGGCACGGGCGAGGGCACGAACGTCGCCTTTTAATAATCTTTGAATCAATGCATCCATCATGCTTTCACTCCTGTAGAGTTAGACTTGCTTTGACCCTATTATACCGTCCGTGCTAGCCTTTATGTTGAATTTTTCAACTTCTTTGTTTGCGATGTGTATAATGGACTCTTCTCGCTTTTTCTTTTGAGTCCTTGCTCATCTGTGCTGCCTACTCTGATAATAAGTATTTAGAAATCACAAGTCTTTGAATCTCATTCGTGCCTTCATAGATTTGCGTAATTTTGGCATCTCTCATAAACCGTTCTACCGGATATTCCCTCGTGTATCCGTACCCACCAAAGACCTGGACGGCGTTGGTTGTGACCTCCATGGCAATATCCCCTGCGTATAGCTTACTCATGGCGGACGCTTTGCCGTATGGCAGACCTTCGCTTTCTAACCAAGCGGCTTGATAAGTGAGTAGTCGTGCAGCCTCGACCTGCGTCGCCATATCTGCGAGCATAAATTGCAAGGCTTGCTGGTCGGCTATCGGCTTCCCAAACTGCTTACGCTCTTTGGCATAAGCGAGGGCATGGTCTAATGCTCCCTGTGCAATCCCGACTGCTTGAGCAGAAATACCATTCCGACCACCATCCAAAGTCATCATGGCCACTTTAAACCCGTCGCCTTCTTCCCCTAATCTGTTCTCCACCGGTACTTTCACATTGTCAAAGATAATCTCCAAAGTTGGTGATGAGCGAATACCTAGCTTTTTTTCTTTTTTACCCATGCGAAAACCTTCCATTCCCTTTTCTAGAATGAAAGCACTGATGCCTTTATGTTTCTTCTCTGGGTTGGTCATGGCGAACACAATGTAGATATCCGCCTCACCTGCGTTAGTAATAAAGATTTTGTTACCATTGAGGATATAATGATCGCCTTCTCTGACGGCCGTTGTTTTCATTGCGGCAGCGTCCGACCCAGAGCCTGGTTCAGTTAGCCCGTATGCTCCAATCTTCTGACCTTCTGCTAATGGCCGTAGGTAGGTCTGCTTTTGCTCTTTGTTACCGAATTGGTGCAATGGCCAACTGGCGAGTGAGACATGGGCCGACAGTGTGACCCCAGTTGAGGCACATACTCTCGATAGTTCTTCCACAGCAATGACATAACTCAGGTAGTCTGAACCAATCCCACCGTATTGTTCATCCCACGGTATTCCTGTTAATCCCAACTCTGCCATCTGATCAAATATCGCGCGATCAAATCGTTCTTCTTCATCTCTTTCTGTCGCAGTCGGTGCCACTTCATTTTCGGCGAAGTCCCTGACCATTTTGCGTATCATTTGATGCTCTTCTGATAATTGAAAGTTCATTGTCCTCTCCCCTTATCTGGCTAATCTAGTGGGTTCTGATATCCATCACACAAGTGCCTTCATAGACACAAATGACCATGATGCTTGTTACAAGTGTTTGCTAATGACCATTCGTTGAATTTGGTTTGTGCCTTCATAGATTTGTGTAATCTTAGCGTCTCGGAAAAGGCGTTCAACAGGATACTCTTTGGTATAGCCGTATCCCCCAAAGACTTGAATGGCTTCCGTTGTCACATTCATCGCTGTATCTGAGGCGAAACGCTTGGCCATTGACGCTTCCATTCCGCATGAATCCCCTTCGGTTCTGAGGTATGCGGCACGGTATGTCAATAATTTAGCCGCTTCAGCTTGGGTGGCCATATCCGCTAGCTTAAAGGCAACGCCTTGTTGTTTGCCGATCGACCTCCCAAATTGTTGCCGCTCTTGCGCATAAGCGGTAGAGAGGTCTAAGGCGTGTTCGGCAATACCTAGTGCCTGAGCGGCAATACCGATACGCCCCACATCTAAATTGGCCATGGCGATCGTAAAGCCCTCGCCTTCTTCTCCTAAACGATTCTCTACGGGGACTTTCATATTTTCTAAAATGAGCTCAGAGGTGTTAGAACCGTTCAAGCCCATCTTCTTTTCTTTTTTACCAACGGTTAACCCCTCGAACCCTTTTTCCACTATAAACGCCGTGATGCCTTTTACGCCTTTATCGGGATCGGTCACAGCAAAGGTGATGTATATATCAGCTTCACCTGCGTTTGTGATAAAAACCTTAGATCCGTTTAGGATATAATAGTCCCCTTGACGCTCTGCGGTTGTCTTTAAATTAGATGCGTCTGACCCCGCTTGTGGTTCTGTTAAGGCAAAAGCGCCCAAATATGTACCCGAGGCCAGCTTGGGAACAAACCGTTGCTTCTGCTCCTCCGTGCCAAAGTATAGGATAGGATTAGTTCCGACTGACGTGTGAACAGATAATATCACGCCTATAGTGGCACTCACCTTAGAGAGCTCATGTATGGTAATAATGTAAGATGTGAAGTCTGCACCAACACCTCCCCATCGCTCAGGGACGGGTATGCCCATCAGCCCCAGCTCACCCATACGGTTGACGATGTCTCGTGGGAATGCGTCCGTTTCGTCCATCTCTGCAACAATCGGTTCTATTTCTTTTTGGGCAAAATCACGAACCATTTTTCTCATCATGTCCTGCTCTTCTGTCCACCTGAAGTCCATGGTGCTCCTCCTCTTCCTCCGTACAACTCATCTACCTGCGAGTTGCTTCAAGTATTAAGTGTCATAAACATAGAAACCTCGGCCCGTTTTACGTCCTAACCATCCAGCCTTTACATATTTGCGTAAAAGGGGACATGGGCGGTACTTATCATCACCGAAGCCTTCATGTAGAGTTTCCATAATATAGAGACACGTATCTAAGCCAATAAAGTCCGCCAAGGTTAGCGGTCCCATAGGGTGGTTCATCCCCAGCTGCATCACTTTATCGACGTCTTCAGGAGAAGCAACCCCCTCATAAACCGTGTAAATAGCCTCATTAATCATGGGCATAAGGACACGATTAGAAACAAAGCCTGGGAAGTCGTTCACTTCAACAGGGGTTTTGTTCAGTTGCTTCGCAAGGTCATATACGGCATCAGACACCTCATCACTCGTCGCCAAACCGCGAATCACCTCTACCAATTTCATCACTGGTACCGGATTCATAAAATGCATCCCGATGACCTTATCCGCTCGCTTCGTGGTGGCGGCAATCTCCGTGATCGGTAAAGAAGACGTATTGGTGGCTAGAATAGCGTGGGGCGGGGCGAGGTCATCTAGTCTAGCAAAAACGTTCTTCTTCACCTCCATGTTCTCAACAGCCGCTTCAATCACGATATCTGCCTCCTTGGCTGAAGCGATCTCGGTCGATGGTTTGATCCGAAGCATAGTGGCTTCTTTTTGCTCCTCGTCAATCTTGCCTTTATCCACTTGTTTGGCTAAGTTTTGTTCTATTTTTTGAATCCCGCGATTAACAAAATTGTCCTTTAAGTCTTGTAAAATGACGTCTTTACCGGCTTGGGCCATGACCTGGGCTATTCCAGATCCCATCTGACCAGCACCAATCACCATGACTTTATCTATCTTCATACTTTGACCTCCTTTTTTCATGTGTCTGCCGTTTTTGGTAATGTCCGTGGGGTAAGGGGGTAGAAGGAGTTAAGCATGACAATCCTTACCCACGGAGGCATACCAATAGATTATCCATCCACTCGCACGAGGATCGCATCTCCTTGAGCTGCGCCACTACAGATGGCGGCAACACCTAATCCTCCACCTCGACGTTGCAGCTCATAGATTAAAGTCATCAAAATCCGTGCACCGCTAGCCCCGATAGGATGCCCGAGGGCGATGGCACCCCCATTAACATTCAGCTTTTCATGTGGGATATTGGCGATGTCTGCACTCGTGAGTGTCACAGCAGCAAAAGCCTCGTTAATTTCAAATAAATCTATTTGGTCGACCGTATAACCTGTCTGGGATAGTAGTTTTTGAATGGCGAGTGCTGGGGTTTTAGCCAGATATGGCGCCTCTTCCCCAACAGCGGCATGACCTTCAATAAACGCTAGTGGTTTTTTCCCTTCCTGTTGGGCACGTTCAGCAGACATGAGTAAGAACGCCCCTGCCCCATCGTTTACGCCCGGGGCATTCCCTGCTGTAACAGACCCATTTGACGTGAATACAGGAGGGAGCTTCGCTAGTTTCTCAACACTCGTGTCCCTACGTGGGGCTTCATCTTTGTTGACCTCCACGGGCTCTCCTTTCCTTTGGGGAACGGAAACGGAGACAATTTCATCGTCTAGTACACCCTTATCAATAGCCTCAACCGCACGCTGGTGACTGCGATACGCCCACTCATCTTGCGCTTCTCTTGAAACTTGAAATTCTTCAGCCACGTTGCTGCCGTGTACAGCCATATGCACCTGATCAAAGGCACAGGTGAGGCCATCATGAATCATAAGATCCTTCACTTTTTGGTCACCCATGCGTAGTCCCCAGCGTGCTTTGGGCAGCAAGTATGGCGCATTACTCATGCTTTCCATGCCTCCCGCCGCGATCACCGTCGCATCTCCTGCACGGATAATTTGATCCGCTAAAGTCACGGCTCGCAAGCCAGAAGCACACACTTTATTAATGGTTTCACTTAAGACTTCCCAGTCATAACCAGCTTTACGCGCCGCTTGTCTTGAGGGGATTTGCCCAGCTCCACCCTGAAGCACCATCCCCATGATCACTTGTTCTACCTCTGTTTGTGGCATGTCTGCGCGTCGGGCCACTTCTTGTAATGTCGTTGCGCCGAGATCAACAGCGGGCACATCCTTGAATGCGCTACCAAATCTACCAAAAGGGGTCCTTGCTGCACTCACAATCACTGTTTTTGTCATGGCTTGTTTTCTCCTCTCTCTTCTTGTATTAATGGGGGACTTTTTCGGTCGACGTTTCAATAGCCGAGAGTAAAATCTCAGCGATGTCCTTCGTTTGTACCGATTCTTCTACTTCTAAGGCCTTGGTACCATCATTCATCATCGTTAAACAGTAAGGACAACCACTACTAATCACGGACGGATTAACCGCTAGCGCTTGCTCTGTACGCTCCAGATTGACGCGTTTGCCCTCCGTTTCTTCAAGCCACATCATACCGCCGCCAGCACCACAGCACATGCCTCTTTCTCTGTTACGTTCCATTTCGACGATATCAACACCGGGAATTGTTTTTAAAATCTCACGTGGTAATTCGTAAATGTTGTTATAACGACCCAAATAACAGGAATCATGGTACGTGATGCGCTCATCAACCGTTTTGCTTGGCTTCAGTCTGCCATCGCGTAAGCACTCAACGATCAACTCGGTATGGTGTAGGACTTCCGCCTCTAAGCCAAATTCAGGATATTCGTTCTTAAGTGTGTTGTACGTATGTGGACAAGCCGTCACAATTTTCTTAACGTCATATTTTTGCAGCGTCTCAATGTTCTCCATACACAATTGTTGGAACAGAAACTCGTTTCCCATGCGTCTGGCCGTATCTCCAGAATTCTTCTCTTCGTTTCCGAGGATGGCAAACTTCACACCGGCCTCGTTCATGAGCTTTGCAAAAGCATGTGCCACCTTTTTGTTGCGGTTATCGAAGCTACCCATAGAACCGACGAACCATAAAACGTCAAATTCTTCTGTTTCCTTCACCGTTGGCACATGGATGTCCTCAAATTGGTCACGCCACTCAATGCGCTCTTTGCGATTGATCCCCCAAGGATTGCTCTGACGTTCAATGTTATTGAAGGTCCGTTGCGCTTCCTGGGACACTTTTCCTTCTGTCAGTACGAGGTAACGACGCATATCAATGATCTTATCGACATGTTCATTCATCACAGGGCACTCATCTTCACAGTTACGACACGTCGTACACGCCCAAATCTCCTCTTCAGTGATGACGTCACCGATTAAGTCAATACTATATTCAAAGTTAGACAGCACTTCTTTCTCCGCTGTGGCAGCGGCCTCGTCATCCCCTGCTTGGCGTACCGCTTGCTTCGCTTGGGCCAACTGATTGCCTTGTGTGTCACTAAAGGCGTACGCTGGCATCCAAGGGGTTCGAGAGGTAATCGCAGCCCCTTTATCCGTTAGATGATCACGAATCTTCGTGATTAAATCCATAGGGGAGAGCATCTTACCTGTACCTGAGGCCGGACACATATTCGTACAGCGCCCACACTCAACGCAGGCGTATAAGTCAACCAACTGCTTTTGGGTGAAGTCCTCTACCTTCCCCACGCCATACTCTTCTAAAGACTCATCCTCGAAATCAATGCTCCTTAGTTTCCCTGGATGCTCCCGTCTCTTCAGGAAAATGTTAATCGGGGCCACGATAAGGTGAAAATGCTTAGACTGTGGTACATAAAGTAAAAAGGCCAGTAATACGACATTGTGCGCCCACCAGAAAACCCAAAACATCACATTCGCTGCCTCAGCACTCATCCAGGAAAAAGCCATGGCCACCATGGATGAAAAAGGGTGATAGCCATTAAAGCCTTGTGCCAGCTCTCCTTGGTGCGACAGCATCACCGCTTCAAAACCTAGGGAAAGTATAACGGTGAGCATCAAGCTAAAGATAAAAATAATGACAAGACTCGCTTTAAAGTTACGTTTTAAGCGTGGCAGCTTCTCTATAAAGCGTCGGTAACCAGCATATCCTACAGCAAGAAGGATGAGGGCCACAGTGATTTCCTGCATCAGGACGAAATAAGGATACGCTGATCCTAATGGCATCCATTCTGGGTTCCTCGTTAAACCCTTACCGATGAGATCAATGGCACCAAACTGTAATATGATAAAACCATAAAACATGAAAAAGTGCATGACCCCACTTTTCTTATCTTTCAATAATTTCTTATGTCCAAACATTTGGACGAGCAACTCATTTAAACGTTCTTTGAAAGCTTGCTTAAAATCCGTTTCCTTCCCTAGCTTGACGAATAAGTAACGACTGTAGACGATATGCACAAAAAGATATAAGGCATACGATAGTACAGCAAAAAAAGCGATTAGGTTAAGTACGGCTAACCATTCCACATTCTCTCCCCCCTACAATAGATCTAGATTTAATCCCTTGAATACTTTACACTGACTGAACGCTCGTTCAATCATATGTCACAAAAAAAGGGATTATAACCTCTCCCTCATATCTATGAAGCGCTTTCATGTTGAAGGGAGAAAAAAGAGAGCGGCTATAATATTCTCTCTTTTTCGTCAATTCAGTTAGTTTTATTATAACAAGACTGTTTGGCCCTGTCATGTATAAAGTTGTCATATTCACATAAAAAAAGCCCATCGTCTCTATGGCGACAGGCTCCCTTGAGGGCTTATTCGTGACTTGTCAAGAAATGACGGTATGTGTCAATCTTATCTGCTTCTTCTCCTTGGGGGATTCCAACAATTCGCTTAACCTCTTCTCCATTGTTGTAATGGATTAGCGTCGGCGTGTACTCTATATCAAAGTCACCCCAGGCATCCTTAAACTCTAGTAAATTCATCAGTTTTAAATCAACGTTTTCCTCTTCAGCTGTAGGGATGAGCAACGGGGATGCTTGTTTACAGTATTCACACGTTGGACTGTAAAAGTATACATAAAGATCTTCTTCAGTACTAAGCGCTTCGTCTAACTCGTCCGGCAAAATCAGATTCTGATACAAGGGATCCTCCAGCTGATTTGCAGTGGCAGGATGAAGGCTTTCTTTGCCGTAAGGGTTTCCTTCTACTTTTGTACTTTGTGAGGCATTATTCACGAAGTACAGAGCTGCAAATAATATACCGATGACGGCGCCAAAAATTACGACTTTCTTCATGGTCATCACTCCTTATACTGTTCAAAAAATAGGCCCGACGCAAACAGGTGAAAGCATAAAAATTAGTGCTTCTCTCTATTAAACCACAGGTAAAAATGAATCACCGTGATGATACTGAATGCGACAAGCGCTAAGAAAGGGATCGTAATAAAACCGAACCAATTAATATATTCAGTGGTACAGGGGACAATCCCACAAGCTTGATCAGGGTTTGTGAATAAGGTTGTTTTCTGCATCAAATAATGATAGAGAGAAATCATAAAACCTATTAAACTTAAAGGCCAAATATAAATGGCAATACGAGTGTCGTTCTTAGCGACTGCAACCGCTAATATTAGGACTAACGGATACATGACAATGCGCTGATACCAACATAACGTGCACGGTATAAACTGCCACACTTCCGAAAAAAACAGACTACCTAAGGTTGAAACCAAAGCCACAACCCAACTGATGAGTAGTGCGTTCTCTGTCATTTTGTCTTTCCCATTCATGATTATCAACTCTTTCAATTTATGCCTTGCATTACCCACATGATATAACGTGCCATACACATATAAAAATACTGATCATTAATCATAGGGGGCAAGGACATGCTTATTACATTGTACTGATAATCCTTTATACGAATCAAGTCTTTTGAATGGGAGCAGGCAAAAGTCAGCCATCCTTTTTTGGTGATAAGATGACAATCACACAGTGATAGCCCAGTATTACCAATTCTTTAAGCTATACAAAAGAGCTGTCGTCTCGGTATAATAGATATTAAATAACATTTGTGGGGGAGGCGCACATGGACCAAGAATTAACACCACAAGAATTGGATGCCCTTCGTTCACTGGCTAAAAAATTTCCACGCAAAGGCATTCGCAAACGTCGGTTTCGTCGGCCTAAAACATGGACCATCGCTAATCGTTTTTTATACGGACTGATGTTTGTCTATGACTTAAAATGTGCCGATTTGGCTGAAGCGGTCGGCGTGAGTGAACGTACCGTTAATGCCTGGGTATTTGAAGGGCGAATACCAAGCGATGAAAATAAGGAAAAAGTGGCCCAAGTCTTAGACTGTTCTGTTCACATCTTATTTAACGCAGAGGATATTAAAAAAGAGTTGAGAAAAAGCGAAGAAAGCGAATAGACTATGGGTCATATTAATTTATCGTGTCAATATGTCGTATTGTATAGTGGGTATTGATCCGAACACAAAGACATTGTGAACATAATCATACGAGTGATAAGTCCTAACAAATACATTTGTTGGGACTTTGTTTGTGCGCGGGTACTATTGTGGCTGTCTTGAGCTTCATATTAAACTTGTGGTGATTAATCATGTTATAGTAAGTAGCGGACCAATGATTTGGGGGAGTCAACATGCAAAGAATAAAAGCAAAAGGATTAACAAAAACGTTCAAGGTTCACCGAAGTCGTCCAGGCCTAAAAGGGGCTTTCAGGGACTTATTTAACCGTGAATATCGTACCATACAAGCGGTACATGACGTTGATCTCGATATAAAAGCAGGCGAAATGGTTGGTTATATTGGAGAGAACGGCGCCGGTAAATCAACAACGATTAAAATGTTAACGGGTATTCTCATGCCAACTGCTGGAGAACTAGAGGTCAATGGTATGATGCCCTATAAAAACCGTGAAGCTTTTGTGCGTACCATCGGGGTTGTCTTTGGTCAACGTAGTCAGCTGTGGTGGGATATTGCTGTGCAAGAATCTTTTAATCTATTAAAAAAGGTATACAGAGTGGAAGATGATCGCCATCTGAACCATATGATTGAGGTGCTTGGGGTGGGAGATTTCCTTGAGCAGCCTGTACGTAAGCTCAGTCTAGGTCAGCGTATGAGATGTGAGCTGATCGCGGCCCTTATCCATAATCCACCTCTCGTCTTCCTAGATGAACCGACCATCGGATTAGATGTCTTAGTGAAACTTAAAATTAGAGAGTTTCTCAAAGAAATGAATCGGGAGTATGGCACCACCATTATGTTGACCACACACGACATGTCAGATATTGAAGCGTTGTGTCAGCGTGTCGTCGTCTTAGACAAAGGTACGGTCATATACGATGGTCAACTACAAACTTTGAGAGAGAATTGGGGCGAAGGTAAAACGGCTCATATCGAGTTCGCAAAACCGGTCCAACCTGAAGCCCTACCGAAACAGTGGACTTGGGAGTCTAAGAATGCCGTTCAGTATAGTGCACTACTCAACGGGACAACTGTGTCAGAATTTCTGCAACACATGTCCCAGTTTGAAATTAAGGATTTATCTATCGACGAGACGAGTACAGAACAAATTATCAAAAAGATTTACGAAGAGGGCGTGACTTCATGAGTGCTTATCGTATGTATGTCGAAATGATTCGCATTCGCTTCCTCATGATGCTCGCCTATCGCGTCAATTACTACAGCGGCATTATTATCTATGCCATTAACATCGGTGCCTATTACTTTTTATGGATGGCCATCTATGGCCAACAGGAATCACTTGGAGGGCTATCTCCGACACAAATGACCACGTATATCGCTGTAGCATGGATGGCCCGTGCCTTTTATTTTAACAATATTGATCGAGAAATGGCGCTTGAAATAAAAGAGGGGCGTGTCGCCATCGAGCTCATTAGACCCTATCATTATTTGATGATGAAAATGATGCAAGCCCTTGGTGAAGGTATATTCCGTTTTTCCTTTTTCTCCATACCGGGTATGGTTGTGGTCTCTTTTATATTTCCAATTGTCTTGCCGATGGAGGCCAGCACCTTTGCTCTCTACTTACTCAGCTTGACGCTGGCGTTTGTGATCAATACTCAGATTAACTTAATCACAGGTGTGCTCACGTTTTTCTTTTTCAATAACGACGGTTTGATGCAGACCAAACGTGTGGTCGTTGATCTATTCTCCGGCCTGCTCATCCCGATTGCACTCTATCCGGAATGGGCCATTAAAATTTTAGAGTATCTTCCCTTCCAGGCCATTGCGTATCTCCCAGCCATGATATTTACAGGGGGCGTGAGTGGGAACGAGATCTATCAAGCCTTATTCTTACAACTGTTCTGGGTTGTCGTCCTGATCGTGCCTATACAGTTATTATGGAAAAAAGCGAAACAAAGCATGATTATACAAGGAGGATAGTATGGGGAATATTGATGTATTTTGGAATTATATTAAACAGTACTTTAAATCGAGACTCATATACCGCATGGATTTTGTCAACGAGATTTTCTCCGATCTGTGTATGCAAGCGGTCAGCCTGATTTTTATCCTCGTTGTTTTCCAACACACACCTGCTATGGCCGGCTGGACAAAGGAGGAAGTGATTTTCATCTATGGCTATTTTCTCGTGCCATTCTCTATATTTCAAACGTTTTTTAACTTATGGGATTTTAACGAGAGATACATCATTAAGGGAGAAATGGACCGTGTCCTCACGCGGCCGCTTCATAATTTAGCCCAGATTGTGCTTGAACGCACGCAGCCAGAGTCCTTATTCGGCATCATGACGGGTATGTTTATTATGGGATATGCGGCCGTTCAGCTTGATTTAAGCTTTGCTTGGTACGATCCTCTCATTTTTATTGTGCTCGTGTTAGGCAGTGTGGGGATTTACGCTGGCGTCTATGTGGCCATAGCTTCAATCGGTTTTTATTCAGACTCCCGTACCGGAATTGCTCCGATGATCTTTAACATCCAGAATTACGGGCGTTATCCGTTAGATGTCTATAACAAAGCGATTCGTTTCATCCTGACGTGGATTTTACCTTTCGCCTATGTCGGGATGTACCCTTCGGCGTACTTTTTGGAGCGTAAGATGTGGTACGTGTACACCTTCGCCACACCGTTTGTGGGTGGATTCGTGTTTATCTTGGGCATTGCCATTTGGAATTTTGGTGTGAAACAGTACAGAGGGGCGGGGTCTTAAGTCTTGGCCTTTACTCCTAGAAATCAATAAGGGAGGGTGATCAGGTCCATTTATCTGCTGCGGCTAGCAATCCTGCTGCCCCTCCCGTATGCCAGAATAACACTTTGTCCTTCGGTTTTATGAGTCCTCTGTGTACATAATCTATTAATCCTGCCATCGCTTTACCCGTGTAGACATGATCTAAGATAATGGCTTCTGACTGCGCCATGCGGTCGATCGCTTGCTGTGCCTCTGTGGTCAGCTTGCCATAGCCTCTACCGAGATACGCATCATCAATCATGACATCATCGATGTGCCATTGGGGCTCTAAACCTTTGATACAGTCTCGTACTCGACTGGTGATATCCTCACGTTTTAACCAGGGGCTGATGCCTAAAAGTTTTGTCCTGTGTCTAGCACGGTGCTTTGCAATGTACAGACCTGCATACGTTCCACCTGAACCGGCCGTAACAACAATCCAATCAAAGTCATGCTCTCCAAGCTCCTCGTATGCATCAATATACCCTCGTGTGCCTAAAGGGTTTGATCCGCCAATGGGAATAAGGTAAGGCTTCCTCCCATCCTGCTTAAGTTCGTCGTACGTTGAGAATAGGGCCGCCTCCATTTGCTCGGGAGTGTACGCGCCGCTAAAGCGAATCTCCGCCCCTACTCGTTCATCTAGAAATAAGTTGGCCTGCTTCTTCTCTGGTTCTCGACCCGCAAACACAAGCACAGCGTTTAAACCGGCCTGAGCCGCTAAGGCAGCCGTTGCTTTACAATGATTAGACTGAGGACCGCCTGTGGTTAGCACTGTATCCGCCCCTCGATCGATGGCGTCAGCTAGAATGTACTCTAATTTCCTGATTTTATTCCCACCTGTAGCAATATCACCGGTGAGATCATCACGCTTGATCCACAAATCGATGCCAAGTTCATCACTCATGCGGCTAAGAGGATGCATCGGCGTCGGTGTAAAGCTGAGCGAAAGCTTGTGCGGCATATGAACCCCTCCATTCCGGTTACTCCTTTTATCTCACAGATTACTATTCGTTACCATGGCGCATTACACTAGGTCTTAATGATTGACTATTCTTTTCTCGTACGCCATGTAGAGACCAAACGCTCCGCTTGTAAAGCGGGGACGGGTGTACCGAATAGAAAACCTTGGTAGTATTCACACTGTAAGTCTTGTAGCACTTGCCACTGTGCTTCGTTCTCTACCCCTTCGGCTAGAACTGTAAAATTCAAAGATTGACTGATGTCGATAATCGAGCGACAAATACTTAAGCTATAATGATCTTCTAGGATGTCTTTCACAAAGGTACGGTCAATTTTGACAATATCAATCGGATATTCCTTCAAATAACTGAGGGATGAATAGCCTGTACCGAAGTCATCTAAGGCGACCCTAACGCCCAGTTCTTTCATATGCTGTAAGACTGTCATCGCCGACTCAACGCCATACAGACTAATGCTTTCGGTAATTTCAAAACCTATGCGCGAGGGATCTACGCCCGTCTGTTCGATGATTTTTTTAACCCTCGGTACAAAATCATAGTGTACAAGCTGATAAGCGGACAGATTAATCATCATGTGGAAAGCGTACCCCGCTTCCTGCCATGTCTTCATCTGGGTACACGCTTCTTCAAGCACCCAATACCCGATAGGGATAATCAAGCCTGTATCCTCAATTAAAGGTATAAAGGTGCGAGGCGGAATCATGCCTTCACCGTTAGGCTGCCATCTCACTAACGCCTCCCACCCTACTAGTTCGCCCTTTCCGTTAACCTGAGGTTGGTAGAATAACTGAAATTCATCTTTCTCTAGGGCACGATGTAGTTTTTTCTCCAAGTTTAAAAAAGCGGACGCATGGACTTGTAGAATAGGCGTGTAGAACTTGTACGTGTGACCGAAGTCTTTTTTCGCTTGGTTTAAAGCCCAATCTGCGTTTTGTATGAGCTTTCTCTCATCATGGCCATCCACAGGATAAACACTAATGCCCATGCTCACATTCACAAAATACTCGTTATCTTCATCCGTTAAGGGTTCCTTCATAACGGTAATGAGCTGAACGGCCCTCATCTCAAGCTGCTCTTTGGTCTCAATTTGTGTCATGAGGCATGAGAATTTGTCACCTCCAACGCGTGACAGCACCTCCCCTTCAAGCAGTTGAGATTGTATACGAGCGGCAATCAAGCACAGTAATCGGTCTCCTACTTCATAACCTTCGACTTCATTGATCTTTTGGAAACGATCGAGGTCAATAGATAACACAGCTAATAAATCAGTGTCCTCCTCAGCTTTGGACACGGCCTGTTTGACTTGTTCATTAAAATGGTTCCGATTCGGTAGGCCCGTAAGTGCATCGTAGTATGCCAAGCGTTTAATTTTATCCTCGTATACCTTTCGTTCGAGCTCCATAGAAGCTCGGGCAGCGAAGATATGCTGTACGGATTTCAGTGTAGACAGGTTGGCGAAGGCCTCATGATGAAGAAGAACGAGGAGGCCCACTAGGTGTTGGTCACGATTGAATAATGGGTACCCTGAATAAGCGTGCTCCCCCCCCATACGTTCATGTGGCAATGCCACACCTTGCTCTACGTAGTGAGGCACGCCAGTAGCGAACACTTGCTCACAAGGTGCCCCCTGAAGAGGATAGGTGATGTTCTCCTGTACATGGCCCCGATGAGCGAGAGCCACAGTTTTAATCTCCTGGTGTCCGACTTCTCCTTCCATGATTTGTCCAATGTAAGCCCAATCTACATCAAGCTGCTCCGTTAGCGTTAATGTAAGGGACTGAAAGAAAGCATCGCCAGACTGTAAATAAACGGCCTGTTGTATATTTTCTATGACTTTCTCCAGTCTTGGCTTTATCCTTTCTTTCGCGTTCGGTAAGTGCTTCTCCATTATTATCCCTTCTCCTTCTTATACCATGGAAAAAGAAGCCTATCTTATACCCAAAGAATGATAGGCTTCTTCCTCTTACAACGCCTAAGAAAGATACAATCTTTCGCGGCTCGTTGCCATGCCACAACTAGTCGGACGCTTCTTTGGATTATAACGTACCATTTATTTCTACCTTAATAGGGTGTCTATCCATTATACTCTTCGTATCCTTTTCTCTATTTCATAAGGGCTTAGCCTTCATTTTTGCTCCGTAAAGCTTTAAAATGGTAGTGGTAAAATAAACGACTTGAAGCTAAGGTGATTAATCATGAAACATCAAACAGACTTACGCCACATTGATGATGACCCAGCAAAACTGCAAAGCTTAGCGGACAAGTTATCTCAGCACTTCTGGGAAAAGCCCTGCTCAGTTCCTGTAACCTGGAATGGTCGACTTCAAAAGTCTATGGGACGCTTTCTATTTACAGCTCATGGTAAAAAAAAGACGCCAATCCGGATCGAGCTGAGTAAACACGCTGCACACTTTATTACACGAGAGATTTTTATTGCGGTCCTCCTTCATGAGCTTTGCCATTACCATTTGTTTATCCAAAATAAACCTTATGAAGATCATCACCCTGTCTTTGAGAAAGAACTGAGGCGTGTGGGGGCCATCTCCACAAACTCCGTTCAAATCCCTCAAAAGGGTTTCGATCTATACTGTTCTCAATGTCAAGGCAAGCTAGGGACGAGAAAAAGGTTCAACACCCAAAAGTACCTCAGTGGCTGTTGCAAAGCAAAAGTGATTAAGGAAGACACGTTGATTGGCTCTTTTCAGTACAGCGGTCAAATATTACGTCATAGTAAAATTAATTTTCTCAATGACTCACAATCAAATGACTGAATGAGGGTCGAAGGACTCATCCTAATAAAGGGTCATATAGAACAAAATATTTATATTAAAACATTCGCTCTAGTCTAGATTTTTCCTCTTTTATTTGACAAATTCATATATTTCTACCCCAAACGATGACAAAAAAAGACACCGTTTTTGGTGTCGAGTGTCGAATTGACATGATTAGGTGTGTCTACTAAGGAGCTCGTGGACGATAAAGGAAGCCACGTCCGGTGCGAGTGAGCCAGGCCCAAATCCCGCATCAAAGCCTAGCTCTAACGCCATTTCATGGTTGATTCTAGGGCCGCCACAGATCAGGATAAAACGCTCTCTCATGTTCTCTGCTTCAAGCAGCTCAACGAGTTCCGTTAAGTTCTTGATGTGGGACCCCTTTTGGGTGACCACTTGGGAGACAAGCAGTGCATCAGCATCCCGTTCGATCGCCTTGGCAATGAGTGTTTCATTGGGAATTTGACTTCCCATGTTTAAGGCGTCTATCTCCGGATAACGTTCTAAACCGTATTCACCGTTGTAACCTTTCATATTCATAATCGCGTCTATGCCTACCGTGTGCGCGTCTGTACCGGTACAGGCCCCAATGACCACTACTTTACGTCCTATCTTTTCTTTTATCAATGCGTTGATGTCTTTGTAATTCATCGTCGTCGATTCAACTTTGGGTACATGGATAGAAGTAAAGTCGATGTACTGTAGAAACTGACCATATACAATATAATAGCTAAAGCCCTCACCTAAGTCTTTGGCGTCATACACTTGTACGTCTTGTAAGCCCATCTTCTGTGCCAGCTGCCGTGCCGCCTCTTTTCCTTCTTCACCGTAAGGGACAGGTAAGGAGAAGCTCAGTTGTATCATGCCATCATTGAACGTATCACCGTAAGCCGTTACTCTGGATAAATCCATTTTTTCTAAGATACTCATTGTCTTACCCCTCTAAGCTCAGATAATTTTAGACGTGAACGTAGCTCATCCTCAAAAGGATTAGCATAATCAGGAGATTTCAGAAAAACACCAGACAACCCTCTCCCACCGTCCCGTGGTCGTTTGACATCAGCAAATTTCCCTTCTTCTAATGTCTCGAATAATCCGCGTTGGGCCATCTCTTCTAACAACTGTACGGCTTGATCTAGGACGTCATGAGCCCGCTGCTCTATTTTGCCACCAGGCTTGAACGTGATTTCATCGGAAAGGTGACGCATATTGTTAAAAATATATTGGGCATTCTCAATCGCAAGCTGACGATCATGCATATGCGGCGTGTGCATCGCTTCAGTCATCATCCCTAGAAGCTGGACCCCTTGGTTCGTCATGATGGAGACCACGTTAAATAGAGCGTCTTGTATATGACCTTTGAAAATGTTACCCGTCATATGCTTCGTCGGTGGCATATATTTCAACGGCGCCTCAGGGAATATTTGCCGTGCCATTTGCGCTTGGGCCAGTTCGAGTAAGAAACCATCCTTTATATCGGGGCTCATCTCGAAAGCGTGGCCGAGGCCAAGCTGTTGGGATGGTAAACCGGAGTAATAAGCAAACTGTTCGTTCATGAATTGTGACGCCAATACGGTATGAGCAGCTTCAACGGCATCGGCTGTCGTGAGGTAGTTGTCCTCTCCTGTATTAATCATAATCCCGGCATAAGCATTGATCATACGCGAAAAGTATTGGTCAACTAAGGTGCGCTGCATGTTAATATCTCGAAAAAGGATCCCGTATAACGCGTCATTTAACATCACGTCCAACCGTTCAAACGCACCTGCCACCGCAATTTCAGGCATGCATAAACCTGAGCAATAGTTACAAAGTCGAATATAGCGGCCGACTTCTTCACCGACATCATCTAGGGCCTCACGCATCGCTTTAAAGTTTGCTTGAGTGGCGTAGGTACCCCCATACCCTTCTCGGGTGATGCCATAGGGAACATAATCGAGTAGGCTTTGTCCTGTGGAACGGATGACCGCAACGATATCCGCTCCTTGGCGCGCAGCCACCCTCGCTTGGCGAATATCTTCATAAATATCACCCGTGGCGACGATCACATAGAGATAAGGCTGTTGCCCTTCCCCCAAAGTTTGAATGAATTGATCTCGTTCCTCTCGTTTGCCCTGAATGATGTCGAGTTGCTTTTTCACCCATCGTGTCGATTCCTGCTCATAACGCTCGGGGGCGGGTTGAGGTATGTTCGCAAGTGAAAGCTCACCCTGAGCCACCGCCTCTGCTATCTCTTGTGGTGTTTTATGATAAGCCATACAAGCTTTCATAATGGGGGTGAATGCACCTCCCTCTAGCATTCCTGAAGATTGTAGTTGCTCGACGATGATATTAACGTACGGAATATCGTCATACACACCATCGATCCCAAGGAGGCGTAACACTGTCCGTTCTGTTGCCACGGTTGATCGTTGACTGATAAACTGGTCCATTGACTGAGCGATGTTTTGGGCCGCCTCACGCGCTCTGTTTATCTTATGAGTATCTAAGTTTAAACACCCCATTGACCCTCCTCCTTCCTTTCACAAGATAATCTATTTTTGACTCATACTATTTGAGTTTGCGAGTGTCCTTGGTAAGGTACTTGGTAAGGTACGCCTCCGCTTTTGAGACAATATCTCGATGTAAACCTAAGCGTTCTGCCACTCGAATGGCGTAATCCTCAGGGGCATCATTCTCTCGTAAGGTCAATGTATAGGAAAATTTCCCTTTATCAGTAGGGCTCTTGACTTGGTAGTGTACGGCTGTTTCTATTGCCGTTACCTGAGAAAAATGCGTGATTAAGAGTGAAAAGCAGGTTTTATTCTGGGCAAGATATTCTGCTACGGCGTACGCTAACGCTTCCCCCTCTCTCGGATTCGTTCCTTTCATCAGTTCGTCTAGTAGCAGGAGGTCACTTCCTTGGCTTAAAGCATCAGTGAGACGGGTAATTTCAGCCCCGAATGTACTCAAGCCATGCTCATGTGTTTGGTGGTCACCCGCAATGATCGTCAATCGTTGAAACAATGGACATTGCACTTGCTTTGCCGGGACAGGTAGGCCGTATTGCGCTGCAGTAATAAGAGAAGCCGTCGTTTTCAGCGCCATACTTTTGCCCCCCATATTAGAGCCGGTCAGTGTCGTTAGCCCTTTATGCAGCGTAAGAGAAATCGGTACGTATGGCGTTTGGCCCCCTTCCCGTTGTAAACGCTGAAATAAGGGCAGGAAGGTCCCTTGTTCTATAGATATCTTGTTCTGTGTGATGACGGGCCAGCATACCTCAGTTTCTTGAGACAGTTGTTGGTATAAACGTCCTTTAGCCCACCGCCAATCCCATTCGGCTATCCACTTTATCCATGTCTCTACAGTTGATGTCATGGGCCGTAACCGGTTGGCGAGCCGCCGTAACACGGCCTGCTCTAACGCCTGTATATCTGCTTCTATCTGCGCTATTTGTTGCTGAAGGTTTACGATGTCGTCCGCTTCTAACAGCTGAAAAACAGTTTCAAAAGGGGTCTCCCGTACCCTTTGCAGGCTAGGATGTTGATCACATTGCTTACACCATTCTTTATGGTCAGACGGAATGTACACATAATCACCATTCACATGCCATGACCTTCCTCCACTTAACGTTTGTAACACACTCTCTTTAAAGGTCTCACGACGCTGTAACAAGGTCTGTTGGAGATGCAAGAGGTGTTCTCTCTCTTCTCTTAGTTGCATGGAAAGCGTATCAAGTTGAAAAGCCCTTTCTTCGGTCCCCAGTGCTTGTAACCAGCCTTTGATCTTCTCGTTGGCCAGTCGGATGTCTTGGAGGTGATTCCGGAGCGTCTGTTTGGCCTGAGCCTCTATTAATAGGTGTCGCTCCGTTTCTGCGATGCTGTCAGGCTTGATTTGCGTGATATAGTCAAGAATGGTACGCGCGTCCCATAACCATTGCTTAAAGTTGTACCAGTCCTCCACAGACCCTGAGCTGCCTTTATTAATGAGGGCGAGAAAATGGGTGATATCCCTGAGGCCTTGTAGCGCATCGACCATACGCTGATCATGGTGGTCTGGGAGATATGGGACGCTACACTGCGTCAAAAAAAGCTCATACTCCCAAGCCTCTATTTTACTGTCATCATGAGATGAACCTGTGTGATGATCAGAAAAGGCGTTGTAAACAGTCTGTTGAAACATCCTCCCTACATGTGATAGAGGCTGGCACCGACGCCAATACCATAAAAACTCAATCCATTCCTGCGTCCACTGATCCATCTTCATGCTTAGACCTCCTGTCTGTCTATAAAACTTGGGCGCGCTTGACATCGATGGTCGGAAGATGACCGGCCACCGCTTTCATTTCATGGAGCCAAACGTCTGCTTGGGCCTCTATTTGCATTGAAAATGGACTCACAGTGAGGGCCAGAACCTCACTCCTCTTTTTGACGAATATGTCCCCTCCGGCACGATACCAGTGCCGCATGCTGCTCATCGTTAAAAAATTACGCGATGGCTCCTCCATGAGCCAGGAAAATGGGGGATCGTGATGCTTGAAAGCGGTGACCAGTCGTTCTGTCCATGCGCCGGGTATATAGAGGGCTTCTGTTTGACGATCCACTTGCCGTCTGATGTCATCGCTATGTCCTAACGCTGAAGCGTAAGAGGTGATGGACCAGGGTTTCCCTTTTTGTTTGAACGCTACTTTTTTTGCGGATGGCTGAGGCCCTTGCCACTCCGGTATCGTCCACTTCATAACCACCTCACGTGTTTTTTCCCGTGCCTGCTGCAAGTCAGGCGATACGGCTGCCCCCGTACAGAGAAAGAAGCCGTCGGCCACCCGCTTTTGACTTGAGGCTATCCTGTCATACGCCCCGTCAACAAAGATATAATCGATATGGAGCCCTAGCGACTCACATACCTCTTGCGCATGGCGTAAGTCCTCATTATGGTGGGTCCCCCCTAATTTTACGTATCCGGCTTGAATACACTGTAAAAGGTAGACCGGTCCGGCTGGTGATGTGGGCTTCAGTTCTTTTAACACCTTAAATTTAGCTGAGGAGGCCGAGGCTAATCCTTGAGCTGTAGCCACATAATGCCCTGTAGAGATATAGATGCGAGGCTTCTGGTGATGGTCCCACACGTCTTTTTGCTCCCCATCCACTCCAATACTGGTGATGAGGATGCGTTTATGACGTTGAGACGCTTCTGCAATGAGCTGATTAAGCACTGTGGTCTTACCCACATTCTTTGCTAGGCCTACAACTGCAATCCGTCTCATACCGGAGGGGATGTGGGGAAGGAGAATAGCCCTTCCCTCAACTTCTTGCCCCGTCATTAGGCGCCACTCTTTTCCTCTTCTTCCGGAGTATCCTCAGGCTGTTTCTTATCCTCTTGCGCTTTTTTCTCATAATTGGAGATCAGTTTCTCTTTCATTTGATCCCGTTTATCTCTGCGATCCTTCAGACTTTCTCTTCCGGCCTCTTCGTACGTCTCCCTTTTCTTCATGCGTTGTAAGCCTTTGGGCACGAGGTTGAATTCTGTCTCATCCATAATGGCACTCACGCCAACTGATCGCTCATCTGATGGCCCGTAAACGTCATCAAAATAGGCGTCCGCTTGACCTGGGGTGTAGTGCTCCGGTTCAGGGTAAGAGGTGATCACGCCTTCAAAGTTACGCAAAACAACTTTATCTGCTGAGTGTGACACGATATAGTTCGGCGCCACAGGGATCTTACCGCCTCCGCCGGGTGCGTCTACTACAAAGGTGGGA
The DNA here is from genome assembly GCF_016745835.1 of Caldalkalibacillus salinus. Lineage (NCBI taxonomy): Bacteria > Bacillati > Bacillota > Bacilli > Caryophanales > Bacillaceae > Caldalkalibacillus > Caldalkalibacillus salinus. The sequence goes on from NZ_JAERVL010000007.1 coordinate 81,356, forward strand.
ACGGCATAACCTGACGTATGTCCACGAAGCCCTTCCATGATTTCTAGGCCTTTTGAAATTGGAGCTCTAAAGTGCCCAATACCTTCAGATAAATCACATTGGTAGATATAGTACGGGCGTATTCTCGTCATCACGAGGTCATGCATCAGCTTTTTCATGATGCGTACACTATCATTAATCCCCGCCAAAATCACGGCCTGGTTGCCAACGGGCACCCCGCTATTCACGAGCATTTCACACGCCTTTTTCGCTTCGGGGGTTAGTTCTAGGGAATGGTTAAAGTGCGTATTCAGCCACACCGGATGGTATTTTTTCAAAATGTTACATAGATTCTCAGTGATGCGCTGAGGGAAGACCACGGGTGCGCGTGTTCCTATACGGATAATTTCCACATGTTCAATCTCTCTTAAATTGCGAAGAATATATTCTAAAATTCTATCGTTGATCAATAAGCCGTCGCCGCCTGAGATCAGGACATCACGCACCTCAGGTGTGCGGCGTATATAGTCAATGGCACCGTCCAATTGTTTCTTGGGTACCCCCATGCCTACCTGACCGGAGAAACGGCGCCGTGTACAGTAACGGCAGTACATGGAGCATTGGTTGGTTACAAGAAAGAGTACACGATCAGGATAACGGTGTGTCAGTCCTGGTACCGGTGAATCTTCATCTTCGTGCAAAGGGTCTTCTAGGTCGTAAGGGGTTTTGTCAATCTCAGATGATATCGGCACTGATTGCATTCGGATAGGACACCTAGGGTCATCCGGGTCCATAATAGAAGCGTAGTAAGGTGTGATGTTCAAGGGGATGGTCTTCATGGACACGCGTACCCCTTCTTCTTCTTCAGGGGTCAGGTTAATGACTTGCTTCAGGTCTTCTACAGTGCGTATGGTGTTCGTTAATTGCCACATCCAATCGTTCCACTGTTCATCCGTGACATCCTTCCACATCTCTACTTCTTTCCAATGTCTGATGGTCCTTGGCATACGATCATCATCCTCTCACTCATTTTTAGTCAGTCGTCTCACGATTAAAGGCCGATGGTGCATAAGTCTCTAATAAAACTTGCTTCATCTGCGGATGTTCTCTGATGAGCTCAAGTGTCAGTTCCGCATGACCGCTAGCATAACCATTACCCATCATGAGTTTAATATCTTTGCCTACGCCTTCGGCGCCTAAAGCAGCCGCTGTAAAGGAAGTGGCCATACTGAAGAAATAAGCCGTTCCACCGTCCTTGGTACATAGGATGGACGACATCTCCGTTTGGTCCACATTCACGCAGTTAATGACGACATCTGCCAGTCTTTCAGCCGTTTCATCCACCACCTTTTCATACACTTGAAGACTATCTCTGGCATCACCCTGCCACACGGTATCCGCGATGCCCAGCTTTTGCACTGTCTCGACTTGGGCTGAATCGTACTCCAAGGCCAGCACCTTACCAGTGCGACCTGCGCTCTTTTGCGCTTGATACGTACTTAGTAGCCCTGATTTCCCTCCAGCGCCAAGCACCAGGACAGTGTCACCCGTTTGAACAAGACGTTCAACTTGGGCGGGGGCCCCGCATACGTCTAATAAAGCTAGACTTAACGGGTCGAGCAAGTCTGACGGTAGCTTCGCTAACGGGCTGGACTCAAATAAAATGGCGTAGCCTCGCACGTGTATTTGACCCGTACGCAGGTTCATATCGACAATCTCATCGATGTGTAGCGGCGTTAATGTGAGTGACACGAGGGAGGCGACACGGTCCCCAATGTCCCACCGGTGGGGATACGACGCGCCTCTTTCCTGCACTTTTCCAATCAGCATACCGCCTGAACCCGTCACTGGATTGTGTAATTTGCCACGAGTTTGAATAAGGTTCATCACATTCTGTTTCAATTGCGATTCGTCGCCCTGCGCCTCTTCCTTAAGTTGTTTGAAGGAAGCAGAATCCACATTGAGTGCTTCCACGTCAATGAGGAGCTCATTATCGTAAAGCGGCAGGCGTGTATCCAGTTTCCACGCCGGTTGAGGTAATACGTTTTGAGGTTCAATGCTGCGATGACTGCCAAAAGGGTGACCCTGCATGCACGTTCCTCCTTCATATTGACTTTGTTAATGCTATTGCAATTCTCATGCCAACAAAAAAATACGAAGCGTCGCACGGCGGTAAAATGCGGTCAGCCTCGTATTTTCCTGGTTCTATGTCAAGTTAATTTAAAGTTATAATGGCTTTGATATTTTATTTTTTTGTTAAAAAGTGCCCAAATACCGGCACATGGCTCTTTTTATCGAGCGACTTTTTTCCAACATCTCCTTTACTTTGAATATAGGGAGGAAACGACTTCCCATCCTATATGAGGCCGTATTTTTTTATTTTATACTGTAAGGTCTGACGCGGGACCGAAAGCAGATGGGCTGCCCGCTTGATATTACCGTTCGTTTCTTCTAGTGCTTTTTGTATCCAATATTTTTCCTCGGCTTCGAGATGTTCTTGTAAGGAGGGAATGTTAAAGGCATCCTCTTCTCTCTGTGGCTCATCTGTTACGATGGTAACCATACGCGGGGGACGAGGTGCCGATATTTTGTCTTGGTCCATTCCACCCCACTGCCGTTGAAGACTATCTGGAAAGTGGTGTGTTTCTAGATATGACTCGTCGGCCATATGAATCGCCGCCTCTAAGGCATGTTCAAGCTCTCTTACATTCCCTGGCCAGTCATATTGTTGGAAGCATGTTTGGGCCTTGGGTGAAAGCCTTACCTTTTCCTTTTGGCGTTGACAGAACGACTCAATAAAGTAGGAGGTCAGCAACGGAATATCCGCTTTTCTCTCTCTCAAAGGGGTCAGATACAGCGACATAACGTGAATCCGATAGAATAGATCTGCACGTAAACGACCCTCTTTGACCGCTTCCCACGGATCCTCATTCATAGCAACCACGATCCTTACATTAACAGCTACCGGTTTGTTCCCCCCTACAGGGCGTACGTACCCTTCTTGTAATACACGGAGGAGCTTCGCTTGTAATTCCATAGGCATCGCATTTAACTCATCTAGAAATAACGTTCCTTCATTCGCTAATTCAAACAGCCCTTTGCGGTCCATGGCACCAGTGAATGACCCTTTTTTTGTCCCAAATAGTAGGCTTTCAAGAAGTGTCGATGGTAGGGCTGCACAATTTTGGGCAATAAATGGGTTTTCTTTGCGTGGGGATGCTTGGTGTAGGGATTGGGCGATAATCTCTTTACCTGTGCCTGTTTCGCCATAGACGAGTACAGGTGCCGAACTTTCGGCCATCTTGAGGACATTTTTTTTCATGTCTAACATCACGGGGTCTTGGGTGATGAAATGCTCAATGTGAAAGGTACATCCCCCTTTTTGCAGCGCAGCATTGGATTGTTTCGTTCTTTGGAAAATCTGGGCTTGGAGATCGAGTACTCTTTCAGACAATCCTTTGATTTTGGATATATCTTTGGCCACCTCTAAGGCACCGACCCGTTTACCATCGACGTGTATGGGCAGGGTTGTATTAATTGTTTCGACCCGTTTGCCCTTAAGATTGGTATACGATTGCGGTTCGTTTACGATCGATTCACCCGTTTTGATCACCTGTAGCAGTGTACTCGTGTGCTCATTTAAGGAAGGGAAAATATCTAAAACATGTTTGCCGATCACTTCCTCTTCCGTTAACCCGTCAAGCTGAGCCACCACGTGGTTATAATAAATGGTTTTTCCTTCAGCATTAATGACGTGAATCCCTTCATCAATAGAGGACAGAATGGCGCGTAACATTTCTGGAGAATTGATCCATTGTCCCATCGCTCCACCTCCCATCGGTGCGTTTGAAAATGATTTGACGGTAACGCTCTCAACATTCACCTATATGTGAGCCATGATGCTCAAAATTCGTCACTTATTGATTACAACGTCAGGAAGCAAAATCCTTTAAAATATTGCCATTATTTTGTACATTTGATACAGTCTCATTGAAGTTACATTCTGATACATCACACTAAATAAGAGGAGAAGATCTCGTTTGAAGAAAGCATTTGTTTTATTCATCGTTTTTACTTTACCCTTTGTTTCTCTTCCTGTTAGGGACATTGAGGCCTCCAATCACAGTCGTCCCTGGGTGAGCCATGCATGGAAAATAATAAGCAAAACAGGTGACTGGTGGTTTGATACAAGACCAAAAACACAGAATGGGCCAAATGCTGACCTTTTTTCCTCAGGTAGCCTGATGTTCAACTCTAACCAACATGGCCCTCTCGCTAGGCATGATGTTGAAATCCAGAGTGTCCAGTCCGAGTCTATTGAAGCTTTTGCTCAAACGAGTGCGGTGAACTGGCCAGGGAATATAACGATTATCATCTCAGACCCTGATAACAACGATGTGGTAAGTCAGACTGTAACGAGTCATGAGTTTGTCTATCACGAGCCCGATAAGTTAGGGAGCTACACGGTACGCTACGTTCAAAACCATAGAGAAACCTGGGATGCCCAATTATATCACTGGCACTCTCATAAAGAAGATGGTCAGCCATGCGCACCTCATGGAGAGTGTGTGAGTCCCGATGGGCTTACACTAAAGGAAGTGGACGATGGTAAATTTTATATTGTGCCATCAGAATTCCATATGAATGCACGAAACACGCAGAATTTCGGGAGAAGCATGACTTTATCAACGCTACAAGAACAAAATTATGATCAAGCGCTCGGCGCACACGTCAGGTATTTTAAGAACTTTGATATTGGTGATGACGTTATCTTTGAAGATATGATCTTGGACATCACGTATGATCCTGGAAGTGATGAGACGCGATTTGCATTTGAAGATAGACTTGGCGGTATCTCAGAATATCCTTTCAAAGGTGACTTAAGACAACGTTATGATGTGGGTCAAACACTGAAACTGGCCTTCACAGTCGTGAGTGAATATGATAGCGAGCCGTTTGAAGTCTTGAATTATATCAAGTATGGTTTAGACAATGATGGAGAGGCACCAGAAATAGACGATTATTTAGTTGATAACAGTCGCAAATGAGTAAGTGGAGGATATGAAGCGGTTGAAAAGTTAAGAAAGTGTTATTCGACTTGTGTCAATTAAAAAGCCAAGAACTCCCGCCTTACTTGGGATTCCTGGCTTATTTTTTATTGGTAATAGCTTAAGAAAATTTCACAGAGTTAGGTCGATCCCTCTAAATGTGGCTTATACATGTGATTGTACGCTTATTGTTTGTGGATACGGATATCCAAGGTGAGATGGTCAATGAAGGCGTTATTCATCTTTAAATCATAGCCTAGAGTCAGTTGCCCCGTATCTTCGTTCCAATTAAAGGTCAGCTTTGTCGTCTTGGTTTCCATAGGCATCATTCCGTAAGGGGTGTGGTAGCGCCCTTCCGTTGTTTTTCCTTTCACGTAGGTGTGGTTCATCTGTACGGTCCCGTGTCGGATTAATTTGATCTCTTCACCTTTGATTTTTAATGTGGTATGTGTGGGCTGATCCTCACCCTCGTCTCCAATCTGTTCTTCATAACGCAGGATATATTCTTGATCACCGTCATGGTAAAGGTAACCTTGGCGCTGTGTTTGCGTATCTTTGGTCTTATTTTCCTTTGAGATGGTCGTTACGTCGATCAGGACTTCAATCTTGGCAAACGGTTTAGCCATGCCTAACCCATCCTAACAGTATTTCGCGTACGAGCTTGGCAGCGACGATTTGCGTTTGCTCTGAAGGGTCGTACACGGGCGCTACTTCTACAACGTCAGCCCCGACAACCTGAATATCAGACTGAGCCATAAACACGATCGATTCGAGAAGCTCTTTGGAGGTGATGCCACCCGGTTCGGCGGTGCCTGTCCCTGGGGCCGCTGCAGGGTCGAGTACATCAATATCGATTGTCACATAAACGGGGCGCCCAGCTAAGGAAGGTAATATCTTTTTTAACGGTTCTAGCACGTCAAACTTGTACAGGTGCATCCCCGACTCACGAGCATATTGGAATTCCTCTTGCATACCTGAGCGAATCCCGAAGGAGTACACGTTCTCTGGCCCTAGGAGGTCACACGCTTTTCTGATCGGTGTCGCATGAGACAAAGGCTCACCCTCGTAATCTGAGCGTAAATCTGTATGCGCATCAATATGAATAATCGCGAGATCATCGTGCTTCTTGTACATTTCTTGAATCACGGGCCAGGTCACAAGGTGCTCCCCTCCGAGCCCTAAAGGGAACTTGTCATCTGACACGACTTTTCTGACATAATCGGAAATGAGAGATAAACTACGCTCTGGATTACCAAAGGCAAGGGGGATGTCTCCGGCATCAAAATATCTGACTGAATCTAGGTTGCGGTCAAGATAAGGACTATATTCCTCTAGCACGAGGGAAACCTCGCGTATACGTGCTGGGCCAAAACGTGACCCTGGCCGAAAGCTAGCGGTATAATCCATCGGCATGCCGTAGATCACCGCTTCACTGGAGGCATAATCTTCCTGACTGGCTATAAAGACGTTTCCGGAATAAGCTTCATCAAATTTCATTTTCAGGGTTCCTCCTATCTATCCTCCGTCAAGTCCTTGACGAATTTGGGCAAAGCAAACGCTGCATGGTGTATTTCTGGGGTGTAGTATTGGGTCTCTATATCTGGAATATCACTGATATTGACCGCTAGCGGATCATGTTTCTTAGATCCTAAGGTAAACGTCCACAAGCCACTCGGATACGTTGGAATGTTACACGTGTATAGTCGCGTAATAGGGAAAATCGCTTTGACGTCTCCAAAGACTTGTCTGATTAAATGGTCATGGAACCAGGGATTGTCCGTCTGGGCCACAAAAATACCCTCTGCCGTTAAGGCATCGTATATCCCTTGATAAAAACCTTTCTCAAACAGCTTCGCCGCTGGACCTACGGGTTCAGTGGAATCAACCATAATCACGTCATACTCATCTTTATGGTCATGAATATGCATAAAGCCGTCAGCTACTTGTACGTCGACTCGGGGGTCCTCTAGTTGACCAGCAATCTGAGGAAGATACTTTTTAGAGTACTCGATCACTTTGCCATCAATCTCGACGAGTACGGCTTTTTCAACTGTCGGGTGCTTCAGAATCTCCCGGATGGCACCCCCGTCTCCTCCGCCGACCACTAACACTTTCTTTGGGTGGGGATGGGTGAACAGGGGCACGTGGGCCACCATTTCATGATAGACAAACTCGTCCATCTCAGTTGTCATGACCATGCCATCTAAAACAAGCATATTGCCAAATTGCTCCGTCTCAATCATATCAAGCTTTTGAAAATCTGTTTGTTCTGTATGTAAACTTTGTTTAACTTTACTCGTAATCCCATGTGTAGGTGTTTGCTTCTCTGTAAACCATAGTTCCATACTCACTCACCTCTTTTTCTATTCCTAGCGTACCCTTTGTCTTAAAAGTTAAAAACGAGTCAAGAGTCCCCGTGTTGCTACACTTTGAACTTCCATTCATTTTTAATGGTTTAACTGAACATATCTATTATTTATGATGACTTTACCTCATCTGCAAGCCAAGGTAGATGTGAAGCCATTGCAACACACAAATTATAACCAAACATGATGAAAATGCAAGAGAAAAATTCTGGCCTGCCCACTATCATCTCGCTTATAGCATTTTTTTATTGTTGCCACATTTAGTATAAAAAGCTTGCACACAACCGATACTGCTTAACAGATGAGATAGTGGGGGTGTTGTGATTGGAAGTCATACAAGAATCTAGATTTGTTCTATTTGTACGTCGATTGACACGTCTATTATTTATGATGTGTTTACTTTCGTTAGCTCTTATTATGTTATCCATTCTCGGGTTGCTCTATCTGCGTTCCCAGCCTTTACCCCCGGTGACGATTCATGAGAATACCACGATATACGCTGAAGATGGTAAAGTCATAGACACTGTGAACAGAGGACAGAACCGTACTTATGTCCCTATGGATGATGTTCCTATGGAAGTGGTACAAGCAGCACTCGCGGTGGAAGACCAACGCTTCTATCAGCATTATGGGATTGATTTCCGGCGGGTAGCAGGGGCGATGCTGGTCAACATCAAGCAAGGGGCGTTAGCAGAGGGCGCCAGTACGATTACGCAACAGCTAGCGAGAAATTTATATCTGACACACGACAAAACGTGGATGCGCAAAATTAAAGAAGCCATTTACGCCTTACAATTAGAGATGCATTATTCCAAGTCTCAAATCCTAGAGCGATATTTGAATCAGATTTACTTTGGTCACTCCGCGTATGGCGTCGAGTCAGCCTCTCGCTTATTTTTTGGAAAACACGTCAGTGAACTAAGCTTAGCGGAGAGCGCCATGCTAGTGGGTATACCGAAAGGTCCTCGTTATTATTCCCCTTTTCTCAATGAGGACAATGCGCGGGATAGACAGCATCTTATCCTTAATCTCATGTTTCAGCAAGGATTCATTACTGAACAGAAGATGAAAGAAGCCTTAGCAGAGGAAATGACGATATTAGATCCTGACGCTTATGCCAATCGTACGGCCGAAATGGCACCATACTTCACCGACTACGTGCGTAAACTTGCCGTACAACGGTACGGCATAGAAGAGGAAATGTTTGATCATGGTGGTCTCAGCATTTATACAACCTTGGACCCGGCGATGCAAGAAGCAGCTGAGGAGATTGTGGAAGAACAACTCCCGGAGGATCGGCCCTTACAAACCGCTTTATACGCGATGGACCCACGTAATGGACATATTAAAGCAATGGTGGGGGGAAAAGATCATACAACGTCACAGTATAACCGCGTATTCGCTGCCCGTCATCCAGGGTCTTCGATTAAACCTTTCCTCTATTATGCTGCCTTAGAGCAAGGCATGACACCATTGACGCTCATGAAGAGTGAACCGACGACCTTTACTTACGATGATGGCCGGCGAACGTATACACCACAGAATTTTAATAATGTATACCCTAACGATTATATTACGATGGAGAGAGCTATCGCTAAATCAGACAACATATATGCCGTTAAAACCATGATGTTCTTAGGAGAAGAGATGATGGTCGATACGCTACACCGCTTTGGTATAGAACGTCCATTCCAGCCACTGCCTTCCTTAGCTTTAGGGGCTCAAAATGTGACTTTGGCTGAGATGGTAAGAGGGTACGGCGCATTAGCCAACGAAGGGAAACTAACAGAACCGGTTGCCATCCTTAGAATAGAAGATCGCCATGGTGAAGTACTTGTGAACGAGGAACCGGAAGAAACTCAGGTCCTCGATCCTGGCCAGACGTTTATTCTTAATCGCATGCTAAGAAGTGTATTTGAACCGGGGGGTACAGGACACCGTGTATCCAGTTTATTAGATCGTCCCGTAGCTGGGAAAACGGGATCAACCGACACTGACTCATGGATGATTGGACACGCTCCGCAACTTGTGACCGGTGTATGGGTGGGATATGATCAGAACGAATTTATTAATCATAACAATGATGGGAGAATAGCAGCTCAAATATGGGCCACTTTTATGGAGGAAGCATTGAAGGAAGACATGCCAGCCCTGTTTCCCGTCCCTGACGGTGTTGTCGGCGCCTATGTCAACCCGGATAACGGCATGTTAGCGACAGAACATTGTCCGGTCACACGTCTTCTGTATTTCAAGGAAGGGACGGAACCGACTGAGTACTGCCATGACCATCTCCCAAATCCTGATACGGCACCAAAGCCTGTAGAAGTTGAAGAGCCCTCCTCCTTCTGGCAAAAGATTAAACAGTGGTGGGAGCATTAAAACATGAAGATAGATTAGATTACACTTAAAAAATGGACTGTCCCTTTATTGATTTGTTTAAAGGGTATAGGCAAAGAACGCAAAAAGGTAGGGAAGCTTCCCTACCTTTTTGCTGTCCTAGTATATGTACCTCATGTACAGACTCTATTTTACTGCTTTCCCGTGCGATAGACAATACGCGTTTTCCTCGTCACAAAAAGTTCACACTTTAGTTTTGAGGGACAAGGCTTTTGAGATGGCTGATAAATGCATTCGCTTTTTCTAGTTCCTCTACACTATAGTTCTGTTTACTTTTGACACGCTGGACTTTCTCTGTTAAATGGTCGCCTTGAAGCTTATCGAAATATAACATCGTGGAGACCAATTCTAAAAACCTAGAACTCTCTTGGTTAAGAGTATCGACAAACGATTCGTAGGCTAGCATGTCCGTGGGATAGTGTTCAAGGTACTCTTTCCCCTTCCCACTCAGCTCATACTTATACTGCGTATATCCGCTTTTGGTTTCTTTTACTTCCTGAATGAATCCTAAGTTATACAACTCTTCAATCTGTAAACTCAGTTCCTCAGAATAAGGTCCATAAAAATGGAAATTAAACCTTTCTTGAAAATCATATTTAAATTTCTTGGAAATATAAACAATCTTTTGTAGTTTTTTCCTTCCAGTCACCTGACCAGCAGTCTGAAACAAATACAATAGCTTTGCATGTTCTTTCAGCATATGACCCCTCCTCATATACACCTCGTTTCAAAGTACGTCCATCTCCATTGGTTACCTATTAACCCCTTCTACATTTATCTATACGCAATGTATTAAGTGATATCTAGTAGCGTCTTAATCTTGGCTACCGTTTCTCTATACTTAAGGTCTTGTTCTTTTTCTAAAATCAAATCTAAGGCGAAGTATAGTTTATGGTCTGTTCTTTTCTTGCCTGTGATGGCTTCAACTATATCCGACTGAGTTGAAAGTTCGGCCAATTTTCCGTCCGGCATCTGAAGATAGATTGGTATGCGCTCTCCGTCTTCTCCAGGGCGATAGAAATCATACGGTAAATCGGATGAGGAGTCAATTTCCAAATAATAGTCTGTATCTAGTCCAAGCTCCTCAAAGCACTCTACAAGCTCTTTCCACAGTGTCATCTGCTCCGAAGGATGGTACTCAATATATTTGAAAAGTTTCCGGTTCATAAAACGCTCACAAAGGTCACTAAGTATCGGATCATTTTCATTCTTCCACACTTGGAAGTAATACAGAATAATAGACTCGTCAAGCTGTAAATACGCGTCTAAGTCGATATCCTGTTCAATCACTGGCATCAATAATGTAGGTGTGTCCTTGAATGAGTAGCCACTGTGAAAAAGTTCAGTGGCACGTTGAAAGATCTTTCTTAGGATGACTTCAGAACTTCTGGTGACGGGATGAAAATACACCTGCCAGTACATTTGGTAACGAGACATGATATAGTCTTCCACAGCGTGCATGCCGCTATATTTAATAACGGCATAATCCTCATGCGGGCGCATCACACGCAGGATACGCTCCATATCAAAGTTACCGTAGTTGACACCTGTATAGTAGGCATCCCTTAAAAGGTAATCCATGCGGTCAGCGTCAATTTGGCTTGAGATAAGGCTGATAATAAACTTATTCTCATGCGTTTTCGCGATGACTTCGCTCACTTTCTGTGGAAAGTCAGGGGAAGCTTTACGCAATACTCGGTTAATCTCCGTCTCTCCCGTTACAATCGCTTGCGTCCACTCTTCATGATCCGTATCAAACACTTTTTCAAAACTATGAGAAAAGGGTCCATGTCCAACGTCATGCAATAAAGCTGCGCTTAAACATAAAAGTCGATCTCGTTGTTCCCATTGCAGCGAATCCATGACTTGCTCCACTATGCGTCGCATAATCTCATATACCCCTAAGGAATGATTAAAGCGACTATGCTCTGCGCCATGAAACGTAATAAAGGTTGTCCCAAGCTGACGTATACGACGCAAACGTTGAAACTCTGGGGTGTTAATGAGCTCCCAGATTAACTGGTCTTTGACGTGAACATAACGGTGGACAGGGTCTTTGAACACCTTTTCCTCATCCAGTGTTTGATATAATATGTTTGACACCACGCTACCCCTTTCTTTCCAGCACCGTTTTCTCTATTAGTTCTATTGTAATCCAAAATGCTTCTCAATAAAATACACGTATGTACAGTGGATTTTCGGTTTCCGTTGTCCCCGTTAGCCTCCCGGGTTTTTAATTTTTTATACCCCTCCTTACATGTCCACTACATAAGCACAATGCCTCAAGGATGGTAAGGAAAAAGACGCTCCTTATGTTGGGGTTTACTCTAGCAAAAAGGTTAATATTAATCTTCGCCGATGCAGACATGCAATTAGAACCAATAACGCTATAAGGCAGGACTGCACTGTTTGAGTAGCAAGTGATAGCCTATCTAAGCTCTCCAAAAATCAGCACCAATCCGACATTATTGCGGGTCATAGGAATATGTATCACGTGTGGTCATAGCGGTGCGATGAGCTGAAATATTGTACTCACAACATGGACAATTGTAATATATGGTTTCTTTATATGAGCCACAGCATTTATGTGGTAGTGGTGGTATTTACAAGCGGAATGGTTTTAAAAATTGGCGTAATTGAAAAGACGTGATGAACGCATATGTCTGATCAAATGGGTGGTCGTTTATTCTGATGTTAAGTCCAGTAAACAAAATAAGTCGAACATAATGAAAAATTTGGAGAAATACCGAAGAAAATATGAATCGAAATGAGATGAAATAAGTAGAGCTATCGTTTCACGTGTCAATCCCGCACACATTTTGTAGAAGGGAGGGAATAACGTGGACATATGTTCATTTACAATGGACAGGTAATGATATTTATTAATTAACGAAAATCTAGTACAATTAAGTAGCGTATTCGTGTAAATCGTTATAGACAAACGAGATGTTGAAACGATACGTAGAAAATATGGTTAGAGAAATTGGAGCGGAGGAAACAATAATTCAATGAGCTTACAAACAAGACATGATACTGAATTGGATATCAATACAGAGGGGAATCATACAGGTTTAAAAGCACGTATAAAGGCCTTTGTCGATCACCGTTACTTTATGGCCACCATTATGGTGCTCATTCTCATTAACGCCATCATTGTGGGGATCGAAACCTACCCACACATGTATGATGCTTATGGTCAATGGTTGCATGTAGCGGATCGAGTGTTGTTATGGCTGTTTACGCTTGAGATTATTTTGCGTCTCATTACAGCGATACCGACGTGGCATTATTTTAAAGATCCATGGAATATATTCGACTTTTTAATCGTGGCAAGTGGACACTTATTCGTAGGCGCACACTTCGTTACGGTGTTGCGTATACTCCGTGTCCTACGATTACTACGGGCTATTAGTATTATTCCTTCACTACGGCGGATTGTAAACGCACTGTTAATGACTATTCCAGCCCTAGGGAATATTATGCTTTTATTAAGCTTATTATTTTATATTTTTGCTGTCATAGGGACCATGTTGTTTGGGGACATTGCACCTGATCATTTCGGTTCCTTACACGCCACGTTGCTCACGTTATTCCAAGTGGTTACGTTAGAGTCATGGGCGAGTGGTGTTATGAGACCTCTATTAGATCAATCGCCTTTTGCTTGGATGTACTTTGTTTCCTTCATTCTTGTCGGGACGTTTGTCATCTTCAACTTATTTGTGGGTGTTATTGTCAGTAACGTGGAAAAAGTGGACGAATTAGAAGAAGAAAAAGAGAAAGCAGCACGCAAAGCGGTTGAGATAAATAAACAAAGCCCGGGAGATTTGACAGAGCAGAAACAAGAAATGAGAGAAAAAGGACAGAATGAAGAGGCCTCGTTGAATGTTGAAATAAATGCCTTGCGTGAAGAATTGAGAGAGATCAAGGCGCTTTTAAGAGAGCAACAACGGGGTTCAAAATAACGCAAACCTCAGCCCTTTTAGGGTTGAGGTTTTTTGTTTTGTATTATGACGGATATTATGACGGACCTGAATTAAGACGTACCTGGTATTCTACAGCCATCAGGTCCACAATCCCTCTCCTCCTCTGCTTTTTCCTTTTCTAATTGTTCCTGCTGCCAAGCGATATCAATGGTTGGAGAAAAGCGTTCTGGATGACGGATATACCATCTTTGCTTTCGTATGAGAAAGTTTTCAGGGTCGAGCTTTAAAGCCTCATCTAGTTCTTTTAAAGCTTCTTCCTTTCTATCTTGCTGCAGATACTCATGTGCAAGCTTAAACTTGGTTTCCGCTAACTGCCTCTCAATCGTGGAGTCCCGCTGTTGAACATGGTACTCATCATCGAGTGTCACCGTATTCGCTTGATCGGTTACAATCTGCTTGACTGCATTGACATGGTCTTCGTTGTTCACGCTAAAGCCTTGTTTGACTAGACGCACACGACCTTCTTCATCTAAGACGATCCCGTTCGGTACAATATTAAAACCGAACAGAGACGCTAGTTTGTTTTCTGAATCCACAAGGGTGGTCATACTGTATGGCCGTCCATATGGTTGGGCTGCCTGAACTCCCTGCACATCATTCGCAACAGTGACAACTTCAAAGCCTAGATGTGAGAACTGGTCGTGAAATGTTTGCCATCCTGGCAACTGATCACGGCAACGTCACCAAGAAGACCACATGTACAATAAGATCTTTTTCCCTTGCCATTGAGAGAGAGAAAAATCCTCTTCGTTTATTGACTTAAACGTAAGGTTTGGCATCTTTTCTCCTATTTTCATATAGAGCCCTCCTATAATAAAGATCATACTGACGAACATTTGCTATGCTTTGTATTAAAACATATTAATCTTGCCATGGCAAAAATGCATGATTTTACTCTTGTTTGGATAGTATATAGGTCATTAATAGTCATGATTGACAAAGTGATTGCCACTTTATATAATGTTTCAACAATACAGAAACTTCGAAAAACGCGGTTGAATGTATTCATTTTTTATTCCAACATAATGACGTTTTCATATCCTGTATACGTAAGAACGTGTCTTTTTTATGTCATGTCATGAATAAAGTTTTAGTTGAATATCTAAGTATGCGAGGAAAAGGACAAGTAGATTAAGGCCCTGATGTCAGAGAGCGATCCCAAGTGCTGCGAGGGTCGCCATCACCCTTATTTGAATATCACCTTGGAGCATTTTTTCTGAAACGGAGTAGGGCGTAACAAGGACCAAACTTTCACGTTTTATATATACTCATCAAACGTGACCAACCTACTGCGCATTAAGAAAAACGGTTCGTCCCGTTATGAAACGATGAACCTCAGTGTTCAGTGAGGCTTCCTTATACTTTAGGATGTGGGGAAGCAAAAGCGAAGTGGTACCGCGTGAAGACGCCTTGGCAACGAACGAGTTGTTCGTGACAACCAAGGCTTTTTATATGCACATTTAGCTCGTTATAACTGGCATTTTAAAAAAATAGAAAAAGAAATGGATAAGGAGTGCTTCAAAATGAGTTGTATCAGTATGGAGGATATCATTGTCGCTAATCACACACTAAAAGATGTCGTGATTCAAACCCCTTTACAGAAGAACAGACTGTTGTCAGAACGCTATCAGTGCAACGTGTACCTTAAACGAGAGGATTTACAAATAGTAAGATCATTTAAAATACGCGGCGCATACCATTTTATCAACAGTCTCTCAACAGAAGAAAGACAGAGAGGGGTCGTATGTGCCAGTGCAGGTAACCATGCTCAGGGGGTTGCCTACGCCTGTCAGCAATTAGATATTAAAGGTAAAATATTCATGCCCACAACCACCCCGAGGCAAAAAGTGGATCAAGTCAAATTTTTCGGAGGACCAAACGTGGACGTGATGCTAATAGGGGACACGTTTGATGACGCGTATGAGGAAGCGATGAAAGTCTGTGCTGAAGAAGGCGCGACATTTGTCCATCCCTTTGACGATCCTAAAGTCATTGCTGGACAAGGCACCGTTGGGCTAGAAGTGATGAATGAGGTTCATGACCCTTTAGATTATGTATTTGTAAGTGTTGGCGGTGGGGGGCTCGTGTCAGGCGTGGGCACGTATATTAAGGGCGTCAGTCCGGAGACGAAGATCATCGGGGCTGAGCCTTCAGGTGCACCGTCAATGAGAGAGTCCATCGCCAAGCAACAAGTGGTGATGCTAGATGACATTGAAAAGTTCGTCGATGGTGCGGCAGTCAAACAAGTAGGCAAGCAAACATTTGACATTTGCCGTGGTCTATTAGATGACATGATCGATATACCCGAGGGGAAAGTATGCACCACAATTCTTAATCTCTATAACGAGAACGCGATTGTTGCTGAGCCTGCCGGTGCTTTACCGATTGCAGCCCTAGATGCCTACAAGGATGAAATCGTAGGCAAGAATGTGGTCTGCATTGTCAGTGGCGGAAACAACGATATCGATCGCATGCAGGAAATCAAGGAACGTTCTCTCGTCTACGAGGGATTGAAGCATTACTTTATCATTACATTCCCACAACGTGCGGGGGCGCTCAGACAATTTATTAACCAAGTCCTGGGTCAGGATGATGATATCATTTATTTCGAGTATACGAAAAAGAACAACAAGGATAATGGACCGGCTGTGGTCGGTATTGAACTCAAAGACAGACAAGACTATCACCAGCTTATTGATAGGATGAAGACACACGACGTTCAATTTACCGAAATTAATGAAGACCCTGCACTCTTCCATGTTCTCGTTTAAATCTCTGTATCTTCACTCGTCTTTATTAATCAGAAGATAGCCCGCTTCGTGTAAGGTTTGGTAGGCTTCCTGAAGTTGCTGCTCTGTGTCCGCCTCCATCGTATGGAGGTGGACGCCTTCAGTTAATTCAGATAAAAGAGAAGCATTCGTCTGATCCATTTTTTCTATAAAGCGCCTCACATCTTTGCGGTTCCGTAACATCAGAGAGCCCGTTAACTGTCCGTAAATGGGATGTTCAACGGTCACGTCAACAACGGTCACGCCATGATCGACAATGATATTGAGTTCATGCTCCGTCTCATCAGGTTTATGTTGACAGGCAATGACCTGTTGTGGTTTCTTCTGGGCCATTTTTTGAACATATATATAACCCTGTGCCGTTGCGATAATCGGTTCATCTTTTGCTTTGAGAAGTGAGATATCTTGGACAATAACTTGGCGGCTTACATTTGTCTTCTCAGCCAACGCTCGGGCGGGAACAGGGTCTGTACTTTCCTGCAAGGACTGTAATATATACGCTCGGCGTTGGTCCCCGTATAACTTTCTTGGTTCGCTCACGTTCCTATTCTCTCCTTCTGTTCGTTGTAGTCATCTATGATTGTACCAAAGGAGTGCAGGGCTTGACGAATATCTACCTCCGATGTGTGTTTGCCTATCGTGACCCGAAAAAATTCGTCCGCCTCTTCTCTCGTTAAACCCAGAGCACTTAAGGCTAAAGAGGCACCTGTATGACGTGCTAAACAGGCGGTACCAGTTGAAATAGCGATCTGTCTGCGATTACACTCTAACATGACGTATTGACCTTCCATGCCTCTTATTCTTAATCCCAAATGATGGGGAAGTCTCTCCTCAGTAGGCCCAACAAGACGACAGTCTGTTAATGCCTGTAACCCGTTCAAAAAAGTAGTCGTTAAGCGTCGGCACCGCTGTTGTTCCTCCCGCATGTGGTTTAACGTCTCTTCTGCCGCTGTGGCAAAGGCAGCGATGCCCGGAACGTCAAGCGTACCTGGACGGAAACCGTTCTCTTGTGTCGTATGTGGCATGACGCTTTTCCACTGCACTTGAGGGTCAATATAAACGGCACCGACCCCCTTCGGACCATACATTTTATGAGCTGAAAGACTGATGCTATGGACACCAAGCTGTTGAACATTGACTTCAATCTTTCCAAAACTCTGTACAGCATCCATGTGAAAAAGGACACCATGTTGACGTAAAATATGGGCAATATCAGTCACCGGTTGAATCGTTCCAATGTCTGAACTAGCATGATGAATTGAAACAAGAATGGTGTCTGGGCGAATGAGAGTAGGAAGGGTACCCACATCGATACGTCCCTGATCATCAACTGGTATATAGTCAACCTCAAAACCCTCTTGCTCCAAGGAAGAAAAGGTGTTCAATACTGACGCATGCTCAAGCATCGTCGTCAACACGTGCTTACCCTTGTGTTGGTGTGCTTTGACCATCGAACGGATGGCGAGGGCGTTAGCTTCAGAGCCACTTCCTGTAAAATATAGCCCTTCAGTTGCACCACCAATCAGTTTGGCTAAAACGCGTCGACTATACGTGGCCACATCATGGGCATAAGTGCCTGTGTCATGTAAGCTGTTCACATTTCCAAACGCTTTTTTGGCCACCTGTTCATATGTGGCGAGGGCGTCTTCTGACATCGGCGTTGTAGCTGAGTAATCCAAATATATCATAGGCTTAAAACCTCCTCTCACACTTGTTAATCAAGTTTACCTATACTCCTTTATAACGTACGCTTCTACAACGAAAATCAATCGAGTGATAAATCTTTTCCTATTGTCATTATTTTAGTTTTATGTCAATATAGGTGTCAAGACACATGTTAAGTTATGTTGTATATATAAAAGGAGATGATCAGCATGACCGTGCTCGATTTTCTTTCTGCGTCCACAGCCTTACCTGAAGCGTATACTCGTTTGTCTATGACCGATATGGAAGATCGTGTACGCCGCTTGAAGCAGCAGTTTGGGCCCTCATTATTTATCCCTGGACACCACTACCAAAAAAATGAAGTGATACAGTTTGCCGACGCCACTGGTGACTCACTCCAGTTAGCTCAACTATCGGCTCAGAACACACAAGCCGATTATATTGTGTTTTGCGGTGTTCATTTTATGGCAGAAACAGCCGATATTTTGACTGGACCTGAGCAAAAAGTGATCCTTCCCGATTTACGTGCCGGTTGTTCTATGGCCGATATGGCGGACATTACTCAAACGGAAAAAGCGTGGGAGGCTTTGCAAACACGCTTTGGAAACACGATACTCCCGCTGACTTATGTCAACTCCACAGCGGCTATTAAAGCGTTCTGTGGTCGTCACGGCGGTGCAACAGTGACATCATCCAACGCTAAGAAAATGATAGAATGGGCCTTTACACAAAAAGAACGTATGATGTTCCTGCCTGACCAGCATTTAGGACGTAACACCTGCTATGACTTGGGTATACCATTAGATCAAATGGCTGTGTGGGACCCAATAGAAGAAAAGCTCATCGTGGAAGATGAGACTAAGGAAGTAAGAGTGATCCTATGGAAAGGTCACTGTTCGGTCCATGAAAAGTTTACCGCCGCACACATTCATCAGCTACGTGAAGAAGAGCCAGAAGTGAAAGTGATCGTACACCCCGAATGTACTCACGACGTGGTCCAATTGGCAGATGACGCTGGGTCAACGAACCATATTATTCAGACCCTTAAAAACGCACCGGCGGGGACCAAATGGGCTGTTGGAACGGAGATGAATCTCGTTAATCGACTCGCTCAGGAGCTGTCACACATATCTGTTCGATCGCTGAACCCAAATCTCTGCCCTTGCTTAACGATGAATCGCATTGATCTCCCCCATCTCTTATGGATATTGGATAGCCTTAACGAAGGAGATCTCAGACATCAGATTACCGTTGAGCCACACACAGCGGAAGAGGCAAGATGGGCTCTTAACCGCATGTTAGACCGCGCCTAAAAATAAAGACCAAATAAAATAACCTTCAGGCGGCCTTAATATGGTCACCTGAAGGTCTCACAAGTCTGATATTACTATCTGTTGTCTGTTGTGCGACTTGCTTACCTTAGTTGTTCAACGCGTCGATGACTTTCCTTGCGTTAAGATATCCTCTTCCTTGGTCGTTAGGGGATAGACCCCTGTCATCTGTGGCGTTCAGCATGTGATACTTCACTTCATTTGGTGTGAGGTTTGGATGCTTTTGAAGGAGCTGGGCCACAACGCCAGCGCAGATGGGTGTGGCCATAGACGTGCCTGAGAGTCGCATATACATCTCGTTGACACGGTTAGATTTTTGAGTTTTGTCAATCAGGGAGTAAGGCGCGTTTAGCGAAACGACATCAACCCCTGGTGCGAGTAGGTCCGGCTTCGTTAACCCATCAATCGTTGGACCACGACTGGAAAAAGAAGCAATGTCATCATCTTCCCTTACAATGGTATCTTGATCATCCATCGCCCCCACTGTTATCACTTTCGGGCTGATCCCAGGACTCGCGATGGTCTGTCTTTCAGGTCCACTATTTCCTGCTGCTACGACAACAACAATCCCTTCATCCCACGCTTGTTCTACCATTTGTACAACAGGGTCTTCCTCTGCTGGTTGTTGCGCTTGACTCCCTAGAGACATAGATATAATGCGGATATTGTATCTCTCCTTGTGATCAATACACCATTGTATACCATCCATGACAGTAGATAACGACCCTGAACCTAAGCGGTCCAATACTTTAACGCCTACAACGTTAGCCTCTGGGGCAGGACCCGCAATGCGACCTTGGGATAAATGACCGTTTCCGGCAGCATCACCTGCACAATGCGTGCCGTGGCCATTATCGTCATATGGGTCTTGACGATGGTTAACAAAGTCTTTGAATGCGACGATACGGTTATGAGGCTCTGTAAGATCCTCATGTGGATGAACCCCTGTATCTACAATGGCGATGGTGACGTCTTTCCCCGTTAGTCCTTCTTCTTTTAATAGGTCTGCATTAATGGCTGGCACACTGGTATCTAAACACGTTTGTACCCGTCTATCTAAATGAATCTTTTTAACATAGGGGCTCTGAGTCAGTAGCTCTTCAATCGCTGTAGCTGACAGTTCAGCTGAACAGCAGGACACTCGCGGAAAGTCTGAGTGCAAACGGCAACGGAAACGGTGATTAATCCGTTGCTTCAAATCCTGTCTTCCGGCATGGAAGGCCGTTGGCGTATGAGCCATTTCAATGATGACCGGATATCTGCGCCATGTCTTGACTAAACGCTCTAGCTGTCTGTGTAGGAAACAAGGCACCCACTTAAATGGTTTATATTGCTGGACTAGCTGCTGACGCAATTCTGAATCCAGCTTCTTTGTGTACTGCCTCACAACTCCTAACATTGAGAAACCTAACATGATAATCCTCCTTTGGTAAATCAGAAGATACAGCATCATATGAGCTTGTTCACCAAAGGGAAACGGTGTTTGTCCACCTTTTAAAACAATGTCTTAAGTTAAGGCTCATGTTATGAAAATATAAAAAGCTCAAGTGGAAAGCAGCTGATTCCACTTGAGCTAATGAATACTAGTCGCTTGAGTCTTGCCTGTTTATGCTTCGCTTGTCTTATTCAGCATTGACGCCATCTAACATGTCGTTAACAAGCTTTTCGTTATTCTCGATCCATTCACGTGCCACATCGTCAGGATCTTGATCTTCATCTTCGATTTTAACAATCATCTGTTCGATATCATCTACAGGTATTTGCCAGTTGCTGAGAAATTCAAACGCTTCTGGCGAATGCTCGCTAACCTCTTCATGGGTTATCACGTGTACTTCAGACTCCTCAAAATATTTTTTAGGATCTTCGAGAAGTTTGAGGTCCCAGTTCGCAAACATAGGGTGTGGGCGCCATCCTAGGAAAATGACCGGCTCCTCTTTATCGATAAGACGCTGCGCTTGCGTTAACATCCCTGGTTCACTAGAGGCTACATACTCTAGGTCAAGGCCATAACCCTCAATCATCTCTCTAGACGTCACTGTCATCCCTGCTCCTTCTTCAATGCCATACATCTTATGTTCAAATGGTTCTAAGTTTCCCGCAAGCTCCTCAATTGAATCATACTCAACATAGGTTGGTACAACCCATCCGAGCTCTCCGTCCGGGTAGCTCATAGAAGTTTGGACGATGGTGTCTCCATACTCTTCTATATAATTGGCATGCATATTAGGTAGCCAAGCATCCATAAATATGTCGATATCACCATTAGATAGGGCTGCATAGACCATACCAGCATCTCCATTTTGAAGGTTAACTTCATATCCCATATCCTCTAGTATATTCTTAGCGACGTATGTCGGTGGTACTGTGCTCGTCCATGGCGTGACACCAAATGTTAGTTCACCCTTGGATTCTACTTCTCCTTCTGATGTACCTTCATTCTCCCCTTGATTGTCCGAATCGACTTGGGCACCTCCACAACCAGCTAAAACGAATGATAAAATGAGTACAATAAACATACCTTGACGTAAAAATTTCATTAAATAAGAACACTCCTTAATGTATTTTTAAAAACATCACTAAACGTCTTTACTAATCTCACTTACTTTTTGCCAATACCTTCGGTGATTCTATCTAATATAATCGCTAATACGACAATACCTAAACCACCTACAAGCCCAAGGCCAACATCTACTCTAGAAATACCAGACATGACGATTGAGCCCAAACCGGGTGCCCCGATCATAGAAGCAATAACAGCCATAGACAGCGCTAACATGATCGTTTGGTTAATCCCAGCCATAATAGTTGACGTCGCCATTGGTAACTGTACTTTGACCAACATCTGCATCGGTGTTGATCCAAAAGCTTTAGCGGCTTCAATAACATCCGTTGGCACTTGACGAATCCCTAAGTTAGTCAGACGTACAGCTGGTGGTGTGGCAAAGATAAACGTCGCTACAACAGCGGGTACACCACCGATACCAAACAGTAATATCGTTGGGATAAGATACACAAAACTCGGTAGTGTCTGCATGAAATCTAGTATGGGCCTGACCACCCGATCAACTTGATTAGATCTGGCACTCAATATGCCCACAGGCAGACCTATAATAATCGCTAAAAATGTTGCTGTTAATACAATGGCGAGTGTTTGCATGCCTGCTGCCCATACATCTGTGTTAGATAAATCGACACTCCCAAGATAGAGTAAGCCTAAAAAGCTAAAAACCGCGACGCCCTTTCCTGCATATCGCCATGCTAAGAATACGATTAAAATGGTCATCACTTCTGGTGGCACCCACAGCAAAAGATCGGTTAAACTGTCAAGGAATAAGCCAATAATGTCCGCTAACGTATCAAACAGGGGACCAAACGTAGGTATAAACCATTCTTTGACGAACGTGTTCGTCCATTCTTGTAATGGAAATGAGAAATAATTCATGCCTCATGCACCTCCTCTATATCGACAGAGGACGGTTCTTCGTCTTCCTCTTTTCCTAAAGCAAGACCTGAAAGAATAGACACACGAACAATAATACCTTTTAGTTTCTCTCCCTCAACAACGGCAATAGGATACTTTGTTTCAGCTGCGATTCCAATCAGTTCATGTAAAGGTGTATCGGGGCTAGTTGTGGGATAATCATTAATAAGTAGATCTTCAACCCATCCACCCTCTTTTACAGCTTTAACAGCGGCATCTATAGTCAGAAGACCTTTGAGATTTTTCTCTTTATCTACGACAAAGATACTAGATAAGCCCTTCTCCTCCATTTTTCTAATCGCCACGCGCGGGCCGTCTTTCATAGTCGTTAATACGTCTGGACGTTTCATAATGTTTGAGGCAAGCAGCACCTTTGAACGGTCTACATCCTGTACAAATGTAGAAACGTACTCGTTTGCTGGTTCAGTGAGGATTTCTTCAGGTGTACCGATCTGTACGATTTTTCCGTCCTTCATCATGGCAATCCGATCACCAAGTTTTAAGGCTTCATCGAGATCGTGGGTAATAAATAGGATGGTTTTCTTCAAGGTGCTCTGAAGCTGGAGTAATTCATCTTGAATTTCTTTGCGGATTAATGGATCGAGCGCACTAAAGGCTTCATCCATCAAGAGGATATCGGCATCGTTCGCTAATGCCCGCGCTAAGCCTACCCGTTGTTGCATCCCACCACTTAATTGGTCAGGCTTGTTGTCCTCTTGACCCTTCAGACCCACAACTTCTAATGACTGTCTCGCTTTTTCTTCACGCTCTTCTTTATCGACGCCTTGGATCTCTAGACCATATTCGACGTTCTTGAGGACAGAGCGGTGAGGAAACAAGGCAAAACGTTGGAACACCATGCCTAGCTTCTTCCTTCGAGTGTTCATTAAATCAGTCTTATCCATGTTCACAATGTTCTCACCGTCGATATGTATCTCTCCGTTTGTAGGCTCAATAAGGCGATTAATGAGGCGTATAAGGGTCGATTTTCCACTACCGGATAGACCCATAATAACAAACAATTCGCCTTCCTTCACATCAAAATTCGCCTGGTTGACACCTACAGTCATCCCTGTTTCTGCGAATATCTTCTCTTTAGACTCCCCTTTTTCTAAACGTTTGATGGCTTCTTTTGGTTTGGAGCCAAATATTTTGGTGACTCCTTTCACTTCAATCTTATTCATGGTAAATCTCCTCTCTTCTTTCACAAGCCCAATTATATTAATAGATGTATGTATGACACAAAACGCATTTGTTGCGAAATACGTTCTTTATTGTTCGTACAGTATAATCTGTACAGACCAAACGAATTGATAACGTACAATTCCGCGCAAATACTCTCTCGTTATATTAGATAACGTGCTTTACGAGTCAACACTTCTTTATATACAATGTGAGTTGTCAGCTAGGTCTAAGCTGACTTGGAGGTGTGATTGATTGCAGGACAATCATGAATGGCTAGAGAGGAAACTAGATAAAGCACGTGGTCGTGTCATTGAATCTATTTCAAATAATATTGATTTATATGGCGTGACCCCTTCTATCGGGCGGCTTTATGCAACGATGTATTTTCAAGATCAACCGATGACACTCGATCATATGAAACAAGCGCTAGGCATGAGCAAGACAAGCATGAGTACAGGGGTCAGAACGTTATCGGATTTGAAGATGGTAGAAAAGGTTTGGCAGAAAGGCGTTCGAAAGGATTTGTATCGAGTGGAAGAAGACTGGTATCAGTCACTCATAGATTATTTTTCTATCAAATGGCGTAAGAACATCGAGCTGAATGTTAAGGCGGCCAAAAAATCAAGAGCGGAAATAAAAGAGCTGATTGAAAGCAATCTTTTAAATGATAAACTTAAAAAACAAGCCCAAGATGACCTACACAAAATTGAGTACGCGCTAGAATACTACGACTGGTTAGAGGATCTGGTGGCCTGCTTTGAGTCAGAAGACATTTATCAATTAGTACCTAAAAAACGAGCAACGGATGGTTAAACGACATCCGTTGCTACTATTTTTAAGTTATCCACCACGATCCATATACCCGTTTCAATTTAAAGCGAAACATTCTTGAGAACTTGATTTTCGGCCGATGGGCATCGTTTACGTCTGGACTTGTTATTGCTCCCCGAGGTAGGGTGCGAGTTTGTCCTGACAGACGCGTTCTAAGTAAGGTTTAAGTCGAGGGTGGAGGCAAAAGCAATAGTCTTCTCGCTCTTCCCCTTTTTGAAAAGCTTTAATCTATACGCCAGTCGATCGGTTCCTGTCCACTTTCTTGAAGATAATGATTAACACGAGAGAATGGGCGACTGCCAAAAAACCCCCTGTTCGCCGAAAATGGACTCGGATGAGGAGATTCGATGATATCATGACGTTCAGTGTTAATGAACGCTTTTTTTTGCTGAGCATGACGTCCCCAAAGTATAAAGACGATCGGTTCGCTCCGGTCGCTAAGCGTTTCTATCACACGATTTGTAAACGTTTCCCATCCGATTCCTCTATGAGATTGAGGTTGCCCTTGTCGTACCGTTAAAACCGTATTCAATAAAAGTACGCCCTGCTGCGCCCAGGAGGTTAGGCAACCGTGCGCCGGTGTCTCTATGCCAAGGTCTGCTTGTAGTTCCTTATAAATGTTTTGTAAAGAAGGTGGCAAGGGTACATCCGGCTGTACAGAGAAGCTAAGACCGTGGGCTTGGCCTGGGCCATGATACGGGTCTTGTCCTAATATAACCACTTTAACCTTCTCATAAGGGGTATAGTGTAACGCATTGTAGATATCATACATGTCCGGGTAGACGGGATAAGACTGATACTCCTTTTTGAGAAACGCTCTCAGTTCTAGGTAGTAGGGCTTCTCAAACTCTCCTTGAAGCAAAGAAGCCCAGTCGTTTTTGAGAATGGGCATCTGAGATCATCCTTTTATTTTTTATATATGTAACTCGCATGATTTTTTTTTGGTTCATTCTCTATTATTCTAGCACAAAATATTCAAGCGTGACATAAAGAAAAGAAGCCTACGTCATGTTATACATAGGCTTCTGAAAGGTATTTGATGTTCTAAAATAAGATTAAGCCTGTAGCGCATCAATGAGGTCATTAATCGTTTGCACTAATTCCTCTTTATCTTCTCTAGATAGACCACGATTGTCTTTGGACTGTAAATCTTGCTTGATTTTTTCTAGTTGAGCCATCGCTTTGTTATTGTTTTCTTTATGCCACTCACGCGCTGCTTTTTCAATATGGCGCTGTAGAGATTTTTTGGCGCCCTTATTGCGATATGACACACGGTCGACCACTTCATATAGTGTCTCGAATGTGGTTGTGTTTGGTTGATCTTCCTCTACAAATAATGTTATATCTCCCGTTCCCCGGGGCTTGAGCTGATAAGTGCCTTGGTACTGACTGGACACTCCAGTAACATTCACGATTTCACCATTCTTAAAGGTGAAATCCTCATAGGCTAATCCTGTACGATTATCCACTCTGACGAGAACGGATTCATCCTCCTGTGCAGCTACAAACTCAAATGTTCCGAAGTCGTTCACTTGTTGTAAATCGGTGATTTCCACTTCTGTAAGGCAGACTAACTCACCTTCATTTTCTTTTGTGATTTGAGCAGGTGTGACTTCAATAGGTGTTGGAAGTGTGTCTCCTTCCTCTAGAACGTCCACTTGAGATACGTTTGAAATCTGGAATTCACCTTGGTATTGTGACGTGGTCCCCGTGAGCTGTATACGGTCACCTTTTTGAACGTCATATGCGGACTGGTACACATACGTGCCTGCCGTCTCGTCTTGAAGGTAAAAACCTCGCGCTCCCCAAGCACCAGGGTCTGTCGTGACCACACCCGTTACGGTCACATCACGGTCAAAACCACCGTCTCTCGCCTCTCTTATCGTGACTTCAGGTGCCTCCTGTTCCTCTAAGGTAATACGCTCACCTTCGTGATAATCAATGGGACCATCATGCTGTTTGATGTATGCGACAGTGGCTTCCCATACCTTACCGTCGTCCGCGTCGCTAACTGCCTGGCCTAAATTGTAGAAATCCCTGCCATGCATGTAATCGTTGTATGCCACTGTATAGGTCTCATTCAGATCAAAATCAGAACCGTCTATCTGCTGGATATCCACAGCACCAAATGGCCCATCTTCTGCTTCATCGTCAGCGACAAGGGTGTAAGTCAATCCGGATACCTGTAAATCTACCCCCCGATGATAGTTAGACTGACTGAGGATAACATCATAGATGCGCTGTCCTGTTGTTTCCACCACGACAATGTCATTTTTATACGGATCGAGGCTTTCGATTTGCTCGTCGGTAATGTCCCCAGCAGGAATCTCACCTAGCACAGAGGAGTTGTTAATCAGAGCCACGTCTACTTGTGTTTGATCACGTAATGCATCCGTATAAAGGTTGCCCAACCCAGCATCAGTTCGCGTTTTGTTCTGAGAATATAGCCCGTGCTCAGTCTCCCCAATAACTTCACCAGGAAAAGGTGCCTCCTCATCTACTTCAACACTGATTCTACCCTCCGTTTCATAGTCTAAATACTGACCACTGTCCGTCAGAAATTGAGCATAGCCAAGCATCGCATTGGTGACAAAACCTGCTCCTGCTTGCACCACTTCACCTTGGAAATCATAACCCGACCCACCAGAGCCGATATAATCTGTTACTGCCACAACGTAGGTTTCTTCCGGATCAATGGGCTCATCATTCACGATTAACTCCGCGTCTAAATATTCTCCGGTCGCATTCGTTATTATTTTATATTCCAAACCAGACGTTTGGAGGTCAATTTGATTACGTCGCTCATAAGAGTACTGAATGACGTCTCGTATCGCTTGGCCCGTCATACGGATCTCCATTATTTCATTCGCAAATGGTTCCACAGTATAAATATCACGTGCGGTGACTTCACCCGGGTCAATACTAGCTCGAATGCCTCCGTTGTTTGTTAAGGCAATATCCGCTTGAATATATTCTCGCATCGCATCCGTCCAGAAATTACCGAGAGGCACGTCCCTTACAGTACGGCCTTCGCGTGTAAGACCGGTGTGACTATAACCGATGACTTGACCTAACATTTCCTCGGCTTCTTCATAGTAAGCATCGACTTTAGCTTGTATCGCTTCATCCACGTCTGTTAGTTCGTCTACCGGCTGTACAAAACCAGTGACATCAATATCCCCAGTGTCTACATTTACGTTAAACGACAAGTGACCAACGTGACTGGCATTGGCCCCCGCTTGGGCGATTGGTGTACCATTAACAACGGCTGGTTGGGTTAACAAGGTGTGGGAATGACCACCAATAATCGCATCAAAGAAGGTCACTTCCTCAGCTAATTGACGATCAAGGTGATAACCATTGTGAGATAAGGCAATGAACACGTCCACTTCGTCACGTAAGTATTCATACTGCTTAGCCGTTTCAATCGGATCATCAAACGCTATGCCTTCAATATTGGCCGGTGCTGTAGACGGTGGTGTTTCTGTGAGCCCGAGTACACCCACACTGAGTCCATTGACATCATAGATCTCAAATGGCTCTGGTTGTTCGATCGGATGCTCCTCGTTTACGATTCTAGTGTTTGCACTGAGCCAATCGAAGTTAGACTCCTCCATTCTAGCTTGGAAGTGTTCAGGCCCATAATCAAATTCATGGTTACCAATGGTCAATGTTTGTAATCCCATATCGTTCAGTAAGTCAACAATCGGTTGACCATGCTGCAAATCAACAACGGGATTACCACTAAAAATATCACCCGCATCTAAGTAAAGATAATGCGATGATTCACGCTGTACATACTGTAAATACGCTGCAATTTTACCAAAATCTTCAATTTGGGCGTGGATGTCATTCGTATGTACGACTGTAAGTGTGACTGTGTCGTTGTCTTGAGCGAAAGCAGGCGATCCTGCTGTACCAACAAATAAAGACGATACGACTAAAGCAAAAATAACGACGATCGATATCGCTTTCTTGCCATACACGTTCATCAGCATCTCATAAGCCTCCCCATTCATGTTTTCCTTACAAAGACATTATAACGTAAAATTATTAATTTTTCGTAAATAGTTTTAAAAATATCGGCTACTCTGTCTTGCTTTCCATCATATTGTATAATGTCAATGAGTCTTTTCACATGAAGGCATTCCGACTTAATTGTTATATTCGTTTGTCGCTTATTTTTTTACGAGGAGGGGTCACATGATTGTAACAGTAAATGACATAGAAGTAAGGCTATTTCGAGGGGCCACTTTAAAGCATGCACTACTCAAAGCGGATGACACTTTATATCATCAGGTTCAAAGAGGAGAGGCTCAGATCCAAGATTACGAAGGCAACCTTGTCGGTATTAATGGTGCAGTGGCCAATGGCTGGCGTTACCAAGTGGTGAAAAGATAGATAGTACGGCCTATTTTTGCTTTCGTAAATATCCTTCATCCTTCATGAAAAGTTTCCAGAAGTATATAAAGCCTGGCAGAAGGATGGCAAACCCGACAATATACATGATAAATAACGCACGAAACGTATTAGGGTGTGTAAATCCTGACGCCAAGGTGACGTGAGGATAAACGAGATAAGGCAAATGCGCCGCCCCATAAGCGTAGCTAGCAAACAAGTATTGGAGTATCGCTGCTACCACAGCTACACGTGGTAAGTTGAATTCCGTCTTTTTTTTGGTGGAGGAGATACAGATGTACCCTAGGGCAAAAAAGACGAAGGACAGTATAAGCCACCCTATGTACTCTATAATATTCTCATACAACCATGTGGATTCTGATCTCATGGACAATAGCGTCAATAAGGCAAAGAAAAAGGCAATTGGACCCACTGCAATGGCATCTCTCTGATATATCTTAAACGCATCGTAACGATGACTGACACGGGCATAATCTGCTAAGAGCAAAGACGACATGAACAAAGTACTAGAGATTGCTAAGCCCATAAAGGCGTATAGCTGGGGGCTTGTTAATAGTTTACCGTAATTCAATTGTTCAAATCCGTTGACAATATCCACATATCCCCCTTGAGAGATGGGTAAGACGCTAATGAGTAAGGCCGGGATTAACAGGCCAGTCACACCGGAAACCATTGTAAGTAACTTACGATACTCGTGCACCTGATTAGAGAAAACGAGGAGAGCACTTCTTATAAGCAGGAGTAAGACAACTAAACTCCCTGGCACAAGCAGAACGGTTCCTAGTGTAAATGTAGCCCCTGGAAAGAAGCTCACGAGCCCAATGACGATCAATACAACGAAAACGTTGGTCACTTCCCAAGATGGCGATAAATATTTATTGGCAATATCCGTTGCTTTATGCCCCTTTTGGTTCATGTACAGCATCGACCAAAAACCGGCCCCAAAGTCAATAGACCCCGCAATAGCGTAAATAAACACAAAAATCCATAGTAGCGTAATGGCGATAAGCATATCAGTCATGATTCCCTGAGCCACCATACTATTCAACCTCCATCTCTTTTCAATAGGATGCGATTCTTAGGATTCAATCGTTTGTTTCATAAGTTCTTTTTTCAATGGCTTACGGCCGAAATAATACTTAAACACGAGTGCCGTAATCACACCAAGGATGACATACACTAGCGCGAAAAGCGCAAACAGGGGCCCAAGACCAGCCGTTCGTGTAGCGGCTTCAGAAGTTAACATGGTGTGATAGATGACCCAGGGCTGCCTTCCGGTGCAGGAGAAAATCCACCCAAATTCTATCCCAATCATGGCTAAGGGACCCGTGGTTACAAATAGCCACTTCACTTTACGTGAAAATGGAGACTTCCTATATAAGATCTTCCATCCAAAACCGACAAAGCCTATAAATATAAGCAGCATCCCTATGCCCACCATGGCGTTGAACAGTACGTGTATATATAAGGGGGGCCAGTGCTCCTTCGGAAATTCATTTAGCCCTACGACAACTTCATCGAAGCGGTCACCTGCTAAAAAACTTAAGGCCCAAGGGATTTCGATACCGAACCTGACAGCCTCTTCATCAGGATCGGTGATTCCCCCAATGGTAAGCGGTGCGTAATCTTGGGTTTCAAAAAGGCCTTCAGCAGCGGCTAGTTTCTCTGGCTGGTACTGGTGCAGCATTTGAGCTGCCCCATGGCCATTCCACGCGGTCGCTAGAGAAAATATACCTCCAACGATCAGCCCCATCATCAACGCTTTTTGATGAAAGCGGTACTCTCTAGATTGAGGTCCGTCCGTTTTCAACATCTTGTACGCCGCTATAGACACAATAATAAAAGCACCTGTCATATAGGCAGAGGCCACGACGTGTGCTGCATTTGTGTAAAAACCGGGGTTAAAAAATGCCGCCCAAGGGTCCACATTCACGACTTCTCCTTCCTGTAAGGCAAAACCGGCTGGTGTGCCGGTAAAAGAGTGAACACTCGTGATTAATACAGCAGAAGCGGTCGCCCCTAGTAAGACGAAAAAAACACTCACAATCCGCATCATAGGTGATAAACGATCTGCCGCATATACATAAATAGACAAAAATAATGCTTCTAAAAAGAAAGCAAAAATTTCAATCTGAAAGGGTAAAGCGACGACCTTCCCCACAATCTCCATGAAGCCAGGCCATAGTAGGGAGAGCTGCACCCCTGCAATTGTACCTGATGGTATGGCCACCCCTAACAAAATCGCTTGTCCCTTAATCCAACGATTAGCCATGAGTGCATAGTCTGGGTCTTTTGTCCTTTGGTACATAATCTCTGAAATTAATATCATTAACGGGAGAGAGACCCCTAATGTAGCGAAAATAATATGAAACGCCATGGTTGTCCCAAAAGTTGATCTCGCAAGCAAAACGCTATCAGAGAAAAATTGTTCCACGCTCATCGATTCCTTTCTGCTGGTCCTACTAAGAGTTTGCCTTCCTGATGACTCTTATGTTACAACCTGAAACATTGTTTAAAAACATTAAGGGTATTTTTTCCACATCAGCATTTTTTATGAATGGCGCCTTCAATTTTTTCTGTGCATACTTTTGACATTATTGGGGATGCTACCTTTTGAAGTAAATATTGGTAACTGAAAGGAGTCTTTAACCTTTATGCGTAAGATCACAATGATATTATTGCTTAGTATGTTGTTAGGTACGTGCACCTTACCAGCTATGGCCATCTCTGAAGAGTCTCAAGATGTCATTCAAGAAGCACAGCAAGACTATGAAAAGTGGGGTAGAGTGGCTGTACGCACAATCGGAGAGGCCTATGAAGGGTACGATGTTTATGACTATGAATATGAAGGCAGAGAAACCCCAACTGATACGATTGCAGAGGATACCTTTGAGTTAAAGATTAGATCTGATGGACAAGAAATCACAAAGAACGTGCGTGTGCGATTTAACACACAAACGGGCGACCTGTTGCAAATCACTGTTGTTGAAGAGTAAAACGTCATTTGAAGACATTTTTCTACCAAAAAAGAAAGGGACTTCACTTTTAAGGAGAAGCCCCTTTCTTTTTGCATGTTATTATCTTCATGGTCCCCATCTCATATCTTTTTAACTACAGAGAAAGCCAATGCATTCAGTTCATGACACTATATAGCTCTATGTCTCATTAGTGAGTAACCTACAGTTCATTTCAATAAACGTTGTCAGCTGATAAACCACCTCATGTAAATCATCCGATAAGGGCGAATGCCCGCAATGTGGTAAACGTACATGTTTCGCCTCCGGCCCTAAGTCCTTAACTAGCTCATGTGACATTTCCCTAGGAATGACCCGATCCTCTTCTCCAGTAATCACCAAAACGGGCGCCTTTATGTGATTAACGTCACCCGACCCTTTCATAAGCCCATTGTCATATTCACTTATATTAAACGTATTAATGGCATCATAAATATCAATCAAATTTCGTTGCTTACACATTTCTTCAAGGTATTGATGATACCTGTCCTTATGGGGTCTGCCATTCTGGTATACGAGGAGGTTCCATAAAACCTTAAGAATCAAGTGGTTATGTTCTTCATACGCCTTTAAGACCAATTGTGTTTTCAATAAGTTACGCTCAATCTCTTCCTTGGTGGTTAAACGTTTGCCTCTTATTGGTTTAGGAAGGCCATACGTTATCTTATATATCGGATATCCTCTCGTTGATATCGAACACATCAGCGTTAATGTTTTGACGATCTGGGGGTGCCGCGCCGCTAGACACATGGCCACACCACCACCGGTAGACCAGCCCACTACATGAGCGTTAGATAGGCCCATTTGCACCACAAACTGAAAGATGTCTTCAGCTAGCTCATACAGTGAATCAAAGGGTTGCTTGTAGCTTGATTCCCCACATCCCCGCAAATCAATAGCATATATTTTATATTCAACGGGCATATGCTCCATTAGTATATCCCAGTGTGTTGAAGAAGACATATTACCGTGAATTAGTAATAGCGGTGTAACGCCCCCTTCCCTTTCACGATAGGCCATAATCTCTCCATTCGGTATGAACACCTTCTTAAGGACGACGTTCGAACTCAATCGACTTCCCTCCTCTAAGCCTGACATACCATTTGACTGGTCTATTCATTTACATTTTACGCTCGTATCAACCAAACATGAATCATTTTGCTTTGGTGTACCATTTTCGGCAACGATTTATCATATCCATACAAACGAGATGCTAAAAAACCCTCCAGTTAACATTGGAGGGTTCGTTGTGTGTTTTATTCATTTTTTCTTATAAGAGAGATGCTTGGCATCAACCTGTCATGTCAGCGTCAGTAGACGTTAAAACATTGTCCTCGCACTCTCTCTGTATCGATTTATGATTCGTTCATCTCTACTCTTTGAGGTTTCGTGAGCTTAGACTCTTCCATTGCTTCTTCCACTTCTATCTTACGGTACTCAATATTGTTAGGATCTAACCCATTGCCTAAAGAGGCGTAAACAGTGCTTCGTCGCGGATCTACAAACTCTCTGTTATCATAATATACCCGCGGGGTTTTCCATAAAGTCCTTAACGCTTGAATCATTGGCATTTCATGATACCTTTCTGGCCACATCTTTTTAATCTGCTCTTTCACAAGAGGGTAATATTTCCCGTTCATGGCTGGGAATAGATGGTGCTCAGTATGATATGAAAATTGGAAATGCAGCACATCAACCCACTTCGGTACCGTCACCGTTAAACTGTTTGCTAATGGGTCATTGACAGGTACCAAAGGGTTTAATCTATGGTTTGTCGATATATAACACATCACGATAAAGTTAGCGATGAGTAGTGGGAGTAAAAAGGCAAAGAACCATTTTACTGGTCCAATCCATACGAGCAAGGCAATCCAAGACACCCAAGGTAAAATGAATTGCAGCCATACAGCGGGTTTGGTGCTAGGTTTAAATTCTTTAATATAAGTGACAAACATTTTTGTTGAATGTAATGAGAACGTCACCGCTAGTGCACAAAAGTTAAAGAATGCACGGACTGATAAAGGCATTTTATAGACCCAGCGTAGAAAGCGATGGTTCTTAATTGCTGTAATTGTTGGCCATGCATCGGGATCTTTGGACTCATCCTGAGTGTGCACATGGTGCGTCAAGTTATGCCATTTCCGCCATAATTTTGGTCCTGTACATAAAGGCCAGAATGCAATTGCGCCTAATAAATCACGGAGCCATGGTTTCCTAACAACTGTACCGTGCAGTATTTCATGTCCTAAAAAACCTAGTGCAGCAAAACTACAGCCGATAACAAACGCAATAGGTAATTTGACCCATACACTGAGATCTAATAATCCAATAGTCAAAAAACCGCTAATGACAACGATCAGGTATGCTAATCCTCCTAATAACCTCGTTGGTACAGGCTTAAATGCCTCTTTCGGTAAGTTTGGAGATACGCGTGCGGCATACCATGCAAATGATTGATACTCTTTCATATTTCAGGCTCCTTTCATTGTTAGGCCAATTGGTTACATAATGATGAGGTGTTCCACTGTTTTCGATATATATTATGGCGGTACGCTTACCGGAACATACATCTTCTTTTTTTAAAAATTAATACATTGGATAAATCTAATGGTATCAATAGTCGAAGTCCAAGTCAATGTATTTTTATTACCAGGTCCTATTTTCAGGTTACATATAGGCTAGGGACACGGATGAGCGGCCACAGCCCATATTTATAGTCATATACAATATTGTCTCATATATGTTTTAAAAAATGAGAAGCCAGAAGGCTCCATCCCTCTGGCTTCTGATCTCTAATAATCTAACTGTGACGCTTGCTCATTTTCAATCACCTTCATCTCGGCGTATATCTTAGCTTGAATGGCCTCAATCTTACTAAAGTCTGTCGCTTCAATATAGTAAGCTTCCAGTTCATCGTGGGTGGCTTTGGCCTTCGCTAAAAGAGCAGTGGCTTCTCTCATTTTTGCCCTATATTGCTCTGAAACGTCTTTCAACTCACTTTCGTACTTTTCATCTGTTCCGGACCTGATAACCTCTGCATACATATCCACCACTTCATCGCTCTGACGTTCAGGAAAATACTCATGCGGGGCCGTGCTGTCAAAGATGGCAAAACCTAATTCACGTACGATGAGCATATCTAAGCTGTGGGGGTCAAATCCGCAATGGTAGACTTCAAT
Organism: Caldalkalibacillus salinus; assembly: GCF_016745835.1. Taxonomy (NCBI): domain Bacteria; kingdom Bacillati; phylum Bacillota; class Bacilli; order Caryophanales; family Bacillaceae; genus Caldalkalibacillus; species Caldalkalibacillus salinus. The sequence continues at coordinate 117,023 of NZ_JAERVL010000007.1, forward strand.
GTCTAAACCCCTTTGCTCCGCTTCGGAGGCCAGTTTTTTTAACATGGTTGATTTTCCACAACCGGGGCGACCTTTAATGAAATATCTTTTGGGGATATCTTCTGTAAGGTTAGGAATGAAGTCGATGGCGCCTTTTGGCGTAGCTGCACCAAGAAAACGATGCTTAACGTCGGGTGCGTTTTGCTTCTCTTTTTCTTGCCCAACAAATAAATTCTGAGATAACTTTTGAGTCAAGTGGTCTGCAGCAGTATAATCGATATTGTCGATATAGTACTTTTCCCAAAGATCGTGAATATGCAAGGCTTCCTCAAACCGTTCGTAGGCAGATTTGAAAGTGTAACTGACTTTGTCAGTTAATGTGACGATGGCACGCTTGTGATTTCTAAGCTGGGCCGTATTCCAAGCGGTGCCTACATTCACGTACTCTTCAACCACCCCGGGGTACAGTGGCTCAATGATATGGGGGGGCGTACCGTCCACAACACCTATTTTAAGTTTCGGTATAATTAAACCGTCGATTGAATCGTTATCAGAAGAACAGTGCAGGACCTCAATGTCATATCCCGATTCGAACCATTTATCCCCCAACGCTTTCATCAATGATGATTTCCCAGTCCCCGGTCCCCCTTTTAGGATAAAAACTCTCTCTAAGCCTTTTAAATTGGACTCATATAAACTATAAAATCCGCGCGCGGTGTTCCCACCAGCATAATAATGTCTGACTGTTTTACTCATGCTGGACCTCCCTAGTCACATTTTATGGGCTGAACAGTTGTGATACAGCTAACATATGCGCGGTCTTCCTTCTAAGTGAATACCTATGTCGCTCAAACAGCATCTTCTTTAAACGTCCATAGGTTGTTAAGTATAAAATTAGTTAGAGGCAGGATGAATACGACAATCGCTTGTCCAAGCATATAATGAAAAGATAAGATTTGTACCGCTAAATACATAATGAGGCCGTTTAGTATTAATCCTGAACAAGATACGATGGTATACTTTGTAAATAGTTTAGTGTGTTGGGTTGACTTGATTTTAAACGTATACTTTTGGTTTAAATAATAGGACACTATTAGCGTCACGATAAATCCAATGGTTGAACTGAGGACTGGTCCTTGGTTGAATAATTCAACGAAGAGTATGAGCACACCAAAATGTATCAACGTCCCTAATACCCCGACCATGCCATAGGTGAACACCTTTACGAACATCGTTTTGTTTAAGTTACTTAGCAACTTCATTACACTTCCACATACTCCTTAACTGTGGTGTTATGTTGGGCCCCTTCGTGTAAGGAGGCTTCTCGTAAAGACTCAGACGCTGCCGTTTCTTGAATCAAATATCGAGGTCTTCCTTTTACTTCGTTATAGATGGCAGAGATGTATTCCCCAATAATACCTAAACTAAGCATAATCACACTACCTATGATGAGCTGTAGGATAATAACGGTCGTAAAGCCGGTTACGGCACTGCCGATCCACTTATGGTATAAGGTTTGACCGGCTAGAATGACGGCGGCAAAAAAGAACAGTGCTCCTGCAAAGGTTACAATCCTCAACGGTAATGACGTGAACGATACAATAGCATTTAAGGCTAATTTCGTTAATTTAATGACGCTCCATTTCGTCTCTCCACCAACCCTGTGATCAACATCAAACTCTATGCGTACCTTTTTAAAGCCTAGCCACGCAGTCATGCCTCTAAAGAAGGTCCTTTTCTCAGGTAAGGTTGTCCATGCTTGAACCACTTTACGGTCCAACAGCTTAAAGTCAGATGCACCATGCAAATCATATCCGGTTATACTTTTGAGCATACGATAGAAGAGCCCTGCGCTCGCCCGATAGCTGAGGGATTCCTTTCCTCGACTGCGCTTCACACATTCGACTACACCTGCTTTCTCTAGACGCCATACATTGACCATTTCAGGAATAAGTTTAGGAGGGTGCTGCAGATCGGCATCCATCACTATGACTGCCTGTCCTTTTGATTTCTCTAGTCCTGCACATAGCGCATACTCTTTGCCAAAATTTCGACTTAGTCTCAGTGCATAGACGTTTGGTATGGTTGTTGTTGCCTTCTGTAACTGCTCCCATGTGTCATCCGAAGAACCATCATCGACAAGGATCAATTCGTAGTGCTCTGTTACTTCCTTTACGGATGCAGTAATAACTTCGATGGCATGGATAATATGAGCACCCTCGTTAAACATGGGAATGACGACTGATAACTCAATTGATTGTTGCCCGTCTTTATTGAGCATAGGAATCGCTCCTTTTTGACTGTCTTTTACTTCGATATTCAAATACCACCAAACCAATAAAGATCAGCAAACTTATCACTGAAATCGTAATACCAGTGGTTAACCCTACCGGCTTAAATGACATTTCCAC